>URFI01000018.1 GCA_900547085.1 uncultured Prevotella sp. | reverse complement strand
CTGTCCAGCTATGAGCATGTATTACCATCGACTGGTAGACAAAGGCAAAAAACCAATGGTAGCGTTGAACAATGTCAAGAATAAGATGTTGACAATCATCACGGCAATGGTAAAAAACGAATGCAAGTATCAACCAGAATACATCTCTATCAATGCTCGAAGTGAAATGTTAAATAAATAGTTAAAATCAAAAAACAGGAGGATAATAACATAGAAAGCGAATCCGATTGCTGGAAATCAATGAATTATGGTCTTGTTTAGTTGATTCGTTTCATTCGTTGTTCAAACAAAAAAATGGGGGTGCATCAAAATGATGATGCACCCCCCCCTGTCATATTGTTAGGGCTTTCGCCCCATGCTTATAGGTTGTGTGATTGCAACATGGCCTTTGGGTCGAGAATCTTGTCAACCTCTTCGGCACTCATGAGCTTCTTCTCCACCACAATCTCGTGTAGGCTCTTACCGGTCTCCAGTGCTTCCTTGGCTACCTTGGTGCTGTTCTTATAACCAATGTATGGGTTCAGCGCCGTGACGATGCCAATGGAATGTTTCACCATGTCGAGATTGTGCTTCTCGTTTAAGGTGATGTCGCTCACGCATTTCTCCCTGAGGGTGTGCATGACATTGGTCATCCAGGTGATGCTCTCAAACATACACTCTACGATGACAGGCTCCATGACGTTGAGTTGCAGCTGTCCGGCCTCGGCAGCCATGGTGATGGCCATGTCGTTACCGATGACCTTGAAGCACACTTGGTTGGTTACCTCGGGTATGACGGGGTTCACCTTTCCCGGCATGATGGAAGATCCTGGTGCCATGGCGGGCAGATTGATTTCGTGCAAACCGCAACGAGGACCTGATGCCATGAGGCGGAGGTCGTTGCAAATTTTGGATAACTTGACCGCCAATCGCTTCAATGCTCCTGAGTAGCTTACGTAATCGCCGGTGTCTGGTGTGGCCGCAATCATGTCTTTGGCCTTCACAAACTTGTCGCCGGTGAACTTGGTGAGATACTCAGTCACCAAATCAGCATAGCCTGGTACGGCGTTTAGGCCTGTGCCAATGGCTGTGGCACCCATGTTGATGGTGAGCATTTTCTTAGCATTGTATTCGATGTACTCCAGCTCGTCTTCCAATGTGTTGGCAAAAGCGGCGAACTCTTGTCCCGATGTCATGGGCACAGCGTCTTGCAATTGGGTGCGACCCATCTTCACTGCGTCTTTGAACTCGTTGGCCTTGATGCGCAGGCAGTCTACAAGTGCTTTCAAACTCTTCAACAAGTCTTTGTTCATGCGATAGGCCGCATAGCGTAAAGCCGTTGGGTAAGCGTCGTTGGTAGACTGTCCGCAGTTGACATGGTCGTTGGGGTAGCAGTGCACATAGTCACCTTTTTCATATCCCATCAACTCCAGTGCGCGGTTGGCAATCACCTCGTTGGCGTTCATGTTCACGGATGTGCCGGCTCCACCCTGCATCATGTCAATGCAGAAGTTGTCCCACAGCTTGCCTCCGATGATATCATCGGCAGCTTGACAGATGTGATCTGCAATATTTTTGTCAAGGGCACCCAACTCAGCGTTGGCTGCGGCTGCGGCCTTCTTGACGTATGCGATGGCCATGATGAACTGGGGATAATCGCACATCTTGGTATTGGAAATGCGATAATTGTTGATGGCGCGCTGCGTTTGAACACCATAATAAGCGTCTGCTGGCACTTGTAATTCGCCCAAAAGATCAGACTCTACTCTGTATTTTTCGTTTTGTTCCATTGTATTTACTATTGATTTTTGTAGTTGTTTTTTTCTGTGTTTGTCATGGTTCGTCATAACAGACGAACGTGGGCACGAAAGGTGTCTCACGTTCATCTTGCTGTTAAAGGCCTGTTGTTAGAATGCCTTGATTCTGTACATAAAGCCCAGTTCGATGCGATTGGTGTTGTAGTCAGCCAGTTTGCTCTCGTTCGTGAACTTGAAGTTACGGCCGATGTATGACAAGAATACGCGGCAGTCTTGTGACTTGATAGGATAATATTCCAAGCTAGCCATGTAACCAAAAGACTTACGATAGTTCTTGAGTTCTTCTATCTTGCTGACACTTGCCGTTTCGTACATGCCTTTGAGCATCAGGTTCCACTGATCAACGAACTGCCAATTGGCCTTGGTTACGAACGAGTTGTAGTTTACTTTGCCAAACCGCACGTTGCCTGGTCCGCGGAATTGTGACAAGTCGTTGGTGGCAATGCCCAGGCGGTCGACATCGTCAAAGGCGCCCATGTAGTCGAAATACCACTGGAAGGTGGGCAAGTTGAGCTTTTGACCAAGCATCACCATCTGGCTGCTCTGGTCTTTGGCCTGTGTCTGTGTACCCACGCCCCAACGTGTTTGTAGCTTATCACCAAAGAAATTACCGTTCCACAAGAAGATATAGGTCAATGGATGATTGGCAGCTTCCACGGCTTCAGTCTTTCCTTTTTCTTTCATCACCTTGAGGTCAGCCCCGTATTCTTGAGCCAACTTGTTGTTGTAAGCATTGGTGATGTTCAGGTTAAACTCCTGAGACTCAACGGGTTTGAATGCGAAGTTTACGCCGGCCATGAAGTTATCCATGTTGTCAATCATGTCAGAGTATTGGTAGATGTACATGGGGTTTTCGTCAAACTCGAATCCACCCCAGTTTTGACACATCTTACCACCCGTGATACCGAACTTGTCGGTGACCTGATAACCAACCGAAAGAATGTCGGTAGCCTTGGCAAAGTTGTCCTCGCCCTGCGCACCATTGGCTTTGTTCAAGCGGTGACGGAAACGGTAAGAGAGTTTGCCGAAGGAACCTTTGATTTCCAATCGGGCTTGCTTGTTCTTGAAGGACGAACCCCAGTCGTTGCCATCGTAGGCCTCTTGGAAGGAAGACGCATAGTTGAAGTACACGTTGAATGCATCGCTTTTCTTCTCCAATTTGAACAGACGGGTTGCCAATGACTCGTAATTGCCATCTTCGCCACCCATGCCTGTATTGTTACCTTGTGCGCTTGCGCCCAGTGCCAAAGACATCATAGCGCAAATCATCATTATTTTTTTCATGCTCATTATTTTTATTCCTGTTATCAATAATAGGAATTAATATTCTTGGTAGTACTTCTGAATTTGCTGCCAGTCGTGTGTTTTCGTCAAAGCCAGCATCAACAATACGCGTGCCTTCTGAGGATTGAGATTGAGAGATGCCACGAAATGATATTTGTTGTCATCTACCTCAGCATTCAGATTGGTAGGACCTGTGGGTACACGACTTGAACGAACGATTTGGATGCCGCTGTTCTGTGCTTTGATAGCCACGTCGAAAACGTCTTTGTAGAAGTTGCCGTCGCCAACACCTGCCAACACGATGCCATCGTACTTGGCATCAACGAATGCCTTGATAGGAAGGTCAGAGCAGTTAGAGTAACCGTAGATGATGCCCACCTGTGGCAATTTGTCGAGGTTGTCCACGTTGAATTCAGATGCCGTTCCGCGCTTGTAGGCTGGTGTTTGCAGATAGCAAGCCTTGCCATTGAACACGTAACCAATTTGACCATAGATGCCACCCTTGAACGTACCGCAGTCGGTGGTGTGTGTCTTGATAACCGATTTGGCATCAAACAGTTGGTCGTTCATGCAAACCATCACGCCCTTGTCGCGCGATTCGGGTGTGGCAATGGCAGCCACTGCATTGTACAGGTTGGCGGGTCCGTCGGCAGAGATGGCTGTGGCCGAACGCATGGCACCTACCAATATCACTGGTTTGTTGCTGTGTACGGTGAGGCTCAAGAAGTAAGCGGTCTCTTCCATGGTGTCGGTTCCATGAGTAATCAGCACGCCGTCATACCCTTCTTGGTTGAGCAGCTGGTTGATACGCTTGGCCAGTTTCAGCCACACTTGGTCGTTCATGTCCTGACTTCCGATGTTGCAAATTTGCTCACCAGATACGTCAGCGATGTCTTTAATCTGCGGAACGGCAGCTATCAAGGTTTCCACACCCAGTTGGCCGGCATTGTAAGCCGATGATGTAGAACTTGTGGATACACCTGCAATGGTGCCACCTGTAGCCAAGATGCGAACCTTAGGTTTGGCACATAGACCAACGGTAACGAACAATGCAACAATCACCAGGATGTTGATACGTAAATGTTTCATAATAAATTGTTTTTAAGTGATTAAATATGATATCAATAAAATATTTGCGTGAACAAGAAAGCCAGTGCGATGGACACGATGGTTGTGATGAATCCTGACAACTGGAAACTGTGATTGATGACGTACCGACCGATTCGCGTGGTGCCGGTTCGGTCAAAATTGATGGCTGCCACCTCGGTGGGGTAGTTGGGCATGAAGAAATAACCGTTGCAGGCAGGGAACATCGCCAGCAGGTATAGCGGGTTGATGCCCAGCAACACACCCAGGGGATAGATGGTGCGCACGGTGGCTGCCTGTGAGAACAGCATGATGCTCATGATGAAGAGGATGACGGCGAACAAGAAGGGAGCTGCTTGTACCCAATCAGCCAGGTGAGTGACGAAGAAGTCTTTGTTGCCATTGAAGAAGGTGTCGCCCATCCAGGCAATACCGAAGATGCTCACCATGGCGTTCATACCGGCAGCGAAGACAGTTCCCTTGGCAGCTGTGGCCACATTGCCTTTGCCCACAAGGAGAATCAACGCAGCCGCCGACATCATCACAATCTCGATCATCTCGGAGGTGGCTATCGGCATCATCACGCCATCGACCATGTGATGAGGCTTCAGTTGAGGGAACAAACCGAATGTTACCACCAGCGCAACGCCCACCAAGAAAGCATACACGGAGTATTTTGCGCGTGGGTTGGGGCTGGCGTTTATTTGCTGCATGCGTTTCTGTTCTTCTTCCGGATTGATTTCACCAGATGCCACCTTAGCTTGATAGATGGGGTCGTCTTCCAACTCTTTGCCTATCCGGTTCTGCACAAACGCTGCCACGAGGATGGCTACGAAAGAGGCCGGAATGCACACAATCAACACATCGGCCAGGTCGATGCCTTTCAAGCCCAAGATATCTGTACTGATGATGGCTGCTGTAGCGGCACTCACAGGACTGCCAGTGATGCCCAGTGAAGCAGCAATGACGCTGACGCTCAACGGTCTTTCGGGTCTAATTTTGTTTGCTTGAGCTATCTCAGAAATGATGGGGAGCAGTGAATAACAGGTGTGCGCCGTGCCAGCCAACAGGCAGAACATCCAACATGCCAACGGACCGTAATAGGTGATTTGACTGGGATGCTTGCGCAGGAACTTGCCCGTGACACCCACCAGATAATCTAAACCTCCCGTGGCTTGTAGGGCTGAGGCTGCTACAATAACCGAAACAATAATCATCATCACATCGATGGGTGCTTTTCCCGGTGCCAGACCGAAGACAAAGACCAATAAGAAAGTACCTACCATACCGTAGATACCCATACCGATGCCGCCTACGCGGGCACCAATGAAGATGAACCCAAATACAATGAGTAATTGTAAGATGATGAGTGTAGTAGCCATTTGTTTTTTACTTACAGTTTTAGAAATGCGATTGCAAAGTAAAGGAAATCATAATAGGATAATTGTGTTTTTATGTTAATTAATGTAATTGTTAACACTAATTAACCCGTGTTGAGGGTATGATGTTTCTTTTTGTAACCTGTGTTGGGTTAATTCAGTGAAATGTCTGCGCGCCATCCGCTATCAAAAACGATGGATTCGATATAAACAAATGTAACATCTTTGGCATTATGCATGGCATAACATGGTGGATGTTGTCTGGGTAGTTAGACTTTAGATTGGGAAGCCTGTTCTCTCTATGTGAAAGGTTTAATGGGTTAAGGTTAGAAAATTTTACCGAATGCGATGTTAATGAAAGTCTTGGTTAGTATTTTCATATCGAACCACCATGACCGATGTTCCAGGTAATACAAGTCGAGATCCAGTCGTTTCAGCATCTTCTCCATGGTATCTGTGTAGCCGTTGTACAAGGTAGCGTAGGAAGTGACGCCAGGACGGATTTGGTAAAGATAGGCGTACCTGGAATCTCGTTGCATGATTTGGTCGATGTAGAACTTTCGTTCCGGCCGAGGTCCGATGAAGGCCATGTCCCCTTTGACTACGTTCCATAGCTGCGGCAGTTCGTCCAAGTGGTGTGTGCGCAGATATCTGCCTATTTTGGTCATGCGCTTGTCGTGTTGGTGTCTGTAGAGTTGTGGTCCGTCTTTCTCAGCGTCGATGCACATGCTGCGAAATTTGTAAATGGTGAAAGGTCGGCCGAAGCGTCCGATGCGTTCCTGTTTGAAGATCACGGGTCCGCCGTCTTCACGCTTCACCAAGCAGTAGCAAAGCAGAAACAAGGGTGAGAAAACTATCAGTGCAATGGTGGCTATCAAGAAATCGGCAGCGCGCTTGATGTTGCGCTCCAACTCGTTCATACCGTCGGGAATGAACCGAGGGTTCTTGATATCGCCATTGTATTTGATGTAGGGCGGGATTGTCTTCACCATTTAGTGTTTTTATTTTAAATAACGCAAAAACCTCCATACATATTATATTTCATACCTGGAATTTACGGGTTCATTGGCAACGTACCAATTTCAGTAAATGGCTGTTAGTACCTTCATCATCGTCATTTGTAGGAAACGAGCTACCTCAATCAGCGTGCTTAGGCAAGCAAGATGCTGTTTTGCAATATGTTTTGATGCATACTGAGGAAAGTACCCTGATGTCGTCTGTTCTCAACCTTCCTATACTCTCTAATGTTGTTTTCTCTTATTTTTTGCGTGTGGTATGCTATTCATTATTCTGATGGCGTGGATAAATATATTCCTTACTTTTGGTTATGGATGGTATATTCCGCAGAAGTCGAAAATGATTTTGTCTTGTTTTTTAGGAAGCTCTTTGAACTTAGAGTGAGCTACGAGAAATGCCACAATGTCAGCCTGCTCAAAAGCATCATGATATGGAGTAAGTTTAAAGATGGAATGCGCTTGTATGTTTGGTTCTGAAACCATCAAAGTCGCATCGTGACAGTTCTGCATGATATTGCCTACAATTTGTTGGGCGGGACTTTCTCTTAAGTCGTCAATGTCTGGCTTGAATGTGAGTCCCATTAGTGCCACATGAGGTATTCTGTTGTTTTTTAGCTTGAAATCAATAATGGCTTTTTTTATCTTGTCTGCACACCATTCAGCCTTATAGTTATTTATTTTGCGTGATGTTGCGATGAGTTGACTTTCTTCTGGAAATTTGGAAGTGATAAAATAAGGATCAACAGCAATGCAATGACCACCAACGCCACAGCCTGGGCGAAGGATATTCACACGAGGGTGTTTATTTGCCAATTCTATCAGTTCCCAGACATCAATACCAGCCTTATCACAGATGATTGACAATTCGTTGGCAAAGGCAATTTGTACGTCACGACTTGAGTTCTCGGTGAGTTTGCACAACTCGGCTGTTTTACAATTGGTGGGATGAAGACTCCCTTTCACAAAATGACGATAAAAGCTCATCGCTTTTTCAGTGGACTGTTGGTTGCATCCTCCTATTACTCGGTCATTGTGTATCAGTTCATAAACAATGTTGCCAGGTAACACCCTTTCAGGGCAGTATGCGATGTAGATCTTTCCTTCCAGTTCGGGTCTTTCCTTGAAAATAAGTTTTTCCATCTTTTCTGTTGTGCCAACTGGTGACGTCGACTCGATGATATATAGGTCGCCTTCCTTGAGGAGGGGTATGATGGTGCGTGTGGCCTTTTCTATAAATGATATGTCTGGTTGGTGATTGCTGTTAAATGGGGTCGGTACTACAATCAAGTAAGCATCTGAGACAACTGGTGTTGTACGGGCGTAAAACTTTTTGGCAGAGATTACGTCTTTCAGCATGGTTTCCATCATAGGTTCTATGATGTGTAATTTTCCTTGATTGGTTGTATCGACAATTTTTTGGTTAATATCAACTCCTATTACATCAAGACCAGATTGAGCAGTTATAATAGCGGTGGGAAGACCTATGTAGCCTAATCCCATAAAGCACACTTTCATTTTTCTTCGTTCTTTTATGTTTTTATATTCTCGTAAAACGTATCAATTTGTGTTTTATTGTCCCAATATGTTTCTGATAATCTCTACAATTCGCTTGCTTGCTTGTCCATCTCCATAAGGATTGTTGGCTTTGCTCATGAGACTGTACGAATGGTCATCAAGTATCAATTGCGACACTTCGTCAACAATTTTTTGGTAATTGGCTCCAACCAGTTTTACAGTTCCTGCCAAAACCGCCTCCGGTCGTTCGGTAGTATCACGCATCACTAATACTGGCTTGCCCAAGCTGGGTGCTTCTTCCTGAACACCTCCGCTGTCTGTCAGCACAAGGAAAGACTTTTCCATTAAATAGACAAAACTAAGGTATTCTAATGGCTCGATGAAAAATAAGTTTTGATAGTCATTCAGGTTTTCTCCAAATACCTGATGTATGGGATTCCGTACATTTGGATTCAAGTGCATGGGATAGACGAAGTCAACATTGGGATGTTGTAAGACCAACATCTTGATTGCCTTGCAGATGTTGTGGAATCCATCTCCGAAATTTTCTCTACGGTGACCTGTGATGAGAACCAGTTTCTTGCCTTCGTTCAGTCGGGAAACGTCGTATCCACAGCCGATGAGGGTCTGCCGTTCTCTATCTGCAAGTTGCTTGTCGCATTTCAATTCATTCACCACCAAGTGGAGTGCGTCAATAACCGTGTTTCCCGTGACATAGATGTTGCTTGGGTGTACATTCTCTTTTAGAAGGTTCTCTCTGCTAGTTTCAGTAGGTGCAAAATGATAAGATGCGATGCGCCCTGTTATTTGTCTGTTCATCTCTTCAGGCCATGGGCTGTAAATGTTGCCAGTACGCAGACCGGCTTCTATGTGTCCAACAGGAATTTGTTGATAAAAAGCAGCCAGTGCGGCGGCTGTACTGGTTGTGGTATCTCCATGAACAAGTACAAGTTCTGGGCGGGTCTGCCTTAACACGTCTCTCATGCTGAGCAGCACACGAGATGTGATGTCGTATAGATCCTGTCCTTGTTGCATGATGTCCAAGTCGTAGTCTGCAGTCAGATGGAAAACATCCATGACTTGATCAAGCAACTGTCGATGTTGGGCGGTGACGCATACCAAGGTGTTGAATATGTCAGATTTCTTTTGAAACTCTTTAATGAGTGGTGCCATCTTGATAGCCTCAGGGCGAGTTCCAAAGACCAGCATGACGGTTTTCTGTTGTCGTGTCATTGATATTATTCTTAGTTAAACTTATTCAGAAAAGAAGTAAAACGTGTCATCTGTTCGTCAAAATTGAAATGCTCTTGTGCAACGTGACAACAATTCTCGGTGAGAGAAATATATTGTTCAGGAGGCATTTTTGACAGTTTGATCAAGTTCTCTTCTAAGGACAGATAATCTCTTGGTTCTGAAACATATCCCAGCTGATAGTTCCTCACAATCTCTGCTCCTTCTCCTCCGCCGCAAAATAATACTGGAATGGCTAATGGAATGATGTCAAACAGCTTTGAAGGGACTGCTCCTTTAATATGTACCGTCAGGGGAATCAAAGATGCGTCATAGGAACGCAAGATGTTTTCCATCTCCGACTTGGGGGCTACTCCATGATAAAACACATTGGTGTTATGTGTGTCTATGTATTTTTTGATGACGTTAGCTTGATTCCCACCTCCGTATAAATGCAATTCAACTCCAATATTCTTGAAATCAATGGCTTGCATTATCTCAAGTAAATTCTGGGCAACTCCTAAGAGTCCAGCATATACAACCTTGAGATTACCTTTGCTGCGGCATTTGCCCACAGCGGTTTTGTATTTCTGTAGATTCCTGTAAAGAAATTTAGGTGTTTGCTCAGAGAACATGGAGATATGCCGTATCGATTCATTTGATTGAGCCATGATACCATCGGCTTTTTTATAGACGAAACGTTCCATCCATGCGAACAATTTGTATGAAAGACTATTTTTACGCATGGCTCCTAACTCTACGGCTGATAGAGGCCACAGGTCTGAGACATTGATAATCGTAGTACGTCGGTACAAGCATTTAAATATTAACATTGCAGATGTTGCTACGGGCAATGGTGGGCATTGGATAATGATACGGTCATAACGCCTTATACGCCTGAAATGGAATGCGAATCCCCAAATCATCAATGCAAACGAAAGAATACTCCAAGCTCGGAGCAAAGGCTTCTTGCTGACAGTGGCGTACATCCAGTATCTGTAGATATGACAGTTGTTGATAGCCTCAGACATGTACAGGCAGTTTTTGTAACCGTCAAAAAGTTTTCCTTTGGGATAGTTTGGCAATGACGTTAGTACGTCCACTTGATTTCCCTTTGCTTGTAGTGCCTCGACTAAATTAGTAATCCGTGAGGGCGCTGCACCTATTTCAGGATAGTAGTATATGGAAGTAACAAGTATATTCATGTTGCGTTATTTAATAATGTCAAACGAAAGGGAATCGAGCTTTATTTCACACAACTTTCCATCATATTTTCTGACAGCCATGGGCGAACATAATATATTTGCTTGCCTGTCCGCCTCTTCTATCTCAGGAAACTCCACCTGGCCATATTGGCAAAGTCTCATAGGCCAAATATCCTTCACGAGACGAATAATGCGCTTTACTTGTAAGTCGTTAGTGATGTACAGGACATCAACATGCTTGCTTTTAATTCCTTTCCCCAGTCTGTAATCAAACATGGAAAGAAGCCTATGCCCCAAGACCGACGGATATGGTTCTACTGTGGTGGAGATAACCAATCCGTTGTTGAGGTTGGTGCCATAGATCACAGAGCCATGTAAGTCGCACACCTTTTTCGACTTTTTGTCATGGTTGTCAACAAAATATAAATAGTTTTCTTGCATCGTTGCATCGGTAGCGTAAAGCAATCCTTGAGGAAAAACTCTCCCTATCACGCACCTATAGTCTTGCTTCCCTATAAGAAAAGGCTTTACTTCAGAGAAATCTGTATTTGCCACGTAGATACCAGCCATTTTCTCAAAATCGCCTGTAAAGATGAAGAAACGCTTATGATATTCGTCATATACAATGTTATGAATGTGACGGATTGTTCCAGCAGAAAAGGTATGGACGATGGTCAATCCCTTTTTCTTCGTATATTGGTAAATGTTAATTTCTTCATGATTGGAATTCTGTCCATAATCTCCCCATAAAATTTTGTCATCTCCGTACGAATACATGGAACACAGGTGAAGAGGATTGCTAAATCCTTTTCTGCATGGTATGATTTCTTTGAAATCGCCTTCCTTTATGCTGTATACATATAGACGTTTTTGGAAGACGATAATGAATAGGTCTGAACAGACTCTTGCCATACATCTTGGCTCAAGTCTGAACATCCTGTTCAAGATTCGTATAGGATAACAGGTGTTTTTCACTCCAGACAAAGGGAACTTCCGTAAGGGAACTCCATCGACGCAGAGACTTCGTTTGTCATAGGAGTATAAATGATGTTCTTTTGTGATATATAATATCTTTCCCATTTTGTCAGCAGTAAAAAATGTATTCCCTAACAGTGCCTAACATGCGGGTTACAATGAAAGATAAATTATATTTTCCTGTAGAAAGCAGTCTCACATATCTTTTTAGTAAACTTCCCGCGATGTGTACACGCTTCATCCAGTTCATGGCCGTATGAGAAGATGAATCTTGTCTAATTCGCCTATAATAAATGCATTCTTCTGAGGTAAGGAAGATACCACTTGTCTTGTTGCTGATGGTTGCCATGAACAAAGAATCCTCACCTTGTGTGAGTTCAATGTCAAACCAAATGTCTGTGAGGATTACCTTAGGGATTAGTTTGCAACATGCAGAACTCATAAATTTTCTTCCTTGTGACACTGATAAACATGATTTTTTCTCATTTTTCTTCTCCAAGAAGGATTTGCCAATATAATCGGGCTTTGTGTCATTTAAGTTGTTATCATAAAATGCTTTAACATTGCACGCCACGATTTGAAGCGGGTGATTGCAACTTGTTTGGTACAACTCTGAAAGATAGTTCTCTGATACGATATCATCATCATCAATAAAAGCGATGTATTCTCCCCGTGCGTTGTTTAAGCCTATGTTGCGGGCATTAGATACGCCTGCAACGTAAGTTTGCAAAAGCAAGGTTTTGATTCCCTGAAACTTTTGCTGCAAAAACAACTTAATGTCAGTGTAATAAGGCTCGTTGCAGCCATTCAGTACTATAATAACTTCGTAGCGTTGTTTGTCTATATCCTGTCTGGCAACACTCTCCAAGCATTTGTATATATAGTTGTCTGGTTTGTAGGAGGGTATGATGACAGAAATTAAATCGGTGCTCATAAGTGATTTATTTATAATTCCAACGAGTTGTCTTTATTTGTACACCTCTGTATTTTGTAACGCAATCAGTTCTGACAAATATTTATTGCGTGCTATTGTTTACCTATTTATTTAGCTATTTTTTCTTATTGCAAAGATAATTATATTTTATTGATTAAGCATAGTATTCATTCAAAAGTGTTGTACAGAGGGCACGCTACGCGGATAGCAGCATGAGCTTGGCTATCTGTTTTCTTTGCAATATAACTTTTTTGTTTTGTAGTTGTCATCATGCTGGCACAACTTTATTCAATACCTATTTTAAATCAGATGGCATTTGTCAGTAAATTTAAGATAGGAAGAGGAGAATTTTCGAGTGTTTGTGTAAAGACTGAAACATAAGATTTATCTTAAGCTTTTATTAACCTATAAGACTTAGATTATTTCGAATAATGAAGAAATAATAGATTGCTGACTTAATTGCTTTTAGCATTCCTTCAAAAAAAATGTAAGCTTGTATATTGCCGTCTAACATGATTTTATAAGTCTATATTTCTTTTAGGAAGGAATAGTTTGGTTGTATAGATGATGCATTTTCAATACATTGAAATGTATCTTCTTTGAGAAGAGACGTTAATCTATCCTTAAACTCCTGAATGTTTTTAAAGAAAATATTGTAGTTATAAAAATCTCTTGCATATTCTAATGAGGAGTGCTGTAAGCAAAGCATTCTTTTTTTGTTTGCAATGCATTCGTAGCTTACACCACTCACTTGATGATTAAAAGATGCGGGGTAAGCTAAAAGTATAATGTCTGCCTTTACAAATAAACTTTGATATTGCATTTGCGATAGGTAGGTATTGATAGATCTAATATGACTGCTTTTTAATAAATTATCAGGAACGTTACGTAGAAGAATTAAAATACCATTATCTTTTAAGTATGACGATATCTGGGAATTATTGTTGAGTTTATTTAGAAAATCTACATTAATTTTGTTCGATGGATGAAAAATGATTTTTTTATATAGACCTAAGTTAATAGGTAATTTTTCTTCAAGCTTTGGAAAAGGAAAAGGGCATCCATGAGAAATAATATAAACATTGTGGTAACCTCTTGTCTTATACGGTTGAGCCATATATTCATTGAATACAAAGAATGAATTATTTTTGGAAAGTTTCTTCAGAAAAAACCGCTTGATAGGATTAGAAAAGTTTTTTCCATTTCCGTGACAAATAATTTTCATATTTCTACAAAGTGGCAGAATTCCTAATGTGATTTCGTCCAGACTGGCAACTATGACGTGATTGAATAAGTTAAAATTTACGTGACTTTGGATGTACATTAGTGTAAGTAGAAATACCAAACGATTAAGCATCGGATGGCTATCACGTTGGTGCAGCCACGAAGGAAGTGTGAACAGATAGTCTTTATCGGAGTAAGGTAATTGCCGAGCAATATTTTCGTGTAGGATAATCTTTACATTGTAGCCTTCATTTTTCAAAGCGTCAATGTGTATTCTGTGGAAATTAACATGTCCCTTTTGTTCGATATAGTCTATATACAAAACTTGTTTCATCTTTTTACATTAGGTTTTACAATCATCATGAAATACGAGAGGTTTTCAGTAACTGTGTAGTGGTAATTAAAATAAGCAGGTATGCGAAAAATTAAGAAGAGAAGTCGAAAGAGAAAGTATTTCTTGTTGCTATAATGTTTTCGGATATATACCATTTTACTGTAATCGTATATCTTTCTTCGATGAGCCGAACGTTTGTTTTTTGACGAGAATGAGGCTCCATCATAATGAATAATCTGTGGTCCAGGTATCACTATACGTTTATAACCCTTGTCAGCCATTCGTTTCTCTAAATCAACCTCCTCACAATACATAAAAAATTGCTCGTCAAAATGACCAATGTCATCCAACACTTTTCGTGGTACAAATAGTGCTGCTCCTGTTACAAAATCAACATCAATAGGTGTGATGATGTTTTTGTATTTTTCTTTTTTATTTAGTTTTAGTGCTGTGAAAATAATATTTTTTGGCGTTAGGAAAAATCCATATGAATTAGATGGTTTCATATGTATGTCTAACAAAATGCATCCAATGGCACCAACCCTCTGCTCTTTATGTGTGTCCATATAGTTTTTGAATATGTAGGAAGCATCGTTTAATAACACGGTGTCTGGATTAAGAAATAAAATGTATTTTCCTTTCGCTTTAGCTAAACCTAAATTATTAGCACCTCCAAATCCTAAATTCTTTTGGCTAACTATAAGTTGTACCTTATCTTGTAGCTCTTGCCTAATCCTTTTTGCCCCATTATCTGGCGAAGCATTGTCTACCACAATAATTTCGTATAAGGGATTCTTTGTCTTATTAATAATAGATCGTACTGACTCAATTAATAAGTCTGTAGTGTTGTAGTTCACGATGATGAAAGAAATATCTACATTATCTGTTTTAATCATATACTCAACTGTTTATAACGATTATTTTAACATTTCATCACTTGACTGAGTTGTATGTCTTGTTATAAGTGTTAGAACGTATGTGAAAAGGTTCTGCACCAAGTAAAACGTTGTCGTATTTTGCTATCGGATAATTTGTCAATCCATACATCTTAAAAATACAGTATATACCAATGAACGTTACATAGAGACGCTTATTGTTCTGTATGGAGAAACATTGTATCAAATCAATCCAAACTATCCAATATCCAAAACTAAAAAGGTAGGATAGCCTCTGGCTAATCACTTGAAATTCACTGAAGAAGAAAAAGAGAGAATGATAAATAAGGATGCTATTAATAAAAATGTCATTTCCTTTCCTAATACTTCTGAGTTTGTTCATAAAGCAAAAGACTAAGCCACCTGTTAGTAAACGCTCCAAATAACCAATACTTAGTCTGAAGCCAGCATCTGGCATTAAACTCATGTATTCCCCTATTTTGTATTGCAAGTCTGAACTTATGAATTTTGCAACCAATTCTACGATTGATAGAAATACTGGTATATGAAATAAATAGACAATATTCCCCGCTAAAAATATAGATAAATAAATCCACTTGTTGAGTTTGCGATGTAAAAAAAAGTATAGGGGGAAGTAAATCACGGCAGAAATATGAAATGTAAAAGCCACAATGCAAGATAAGAAAAATGGAATTGGTTTCCTCTTTTCTATCCATACAAGTGCATTGGCGACGATGAGAATCGCAATAGAGTTGCGCATCAAGTCCGTTAGTATTCCAAGCCCATTCATGCAGAGACATATGATGATGGCTAATGGAATGTTATTGATATATTTTTTTAAAAAGCTGAAAAGCAATGTAATATCAATGATGCTACAGACGAGAACAAAGAATTGGTAATCATTGTATATAGCCTTACAGCCAAGCATTAGGATAGTGAATCCCATTTCAAAGGGCCAAGAAGAAATGGGTAATTTGAAAAGGTCTATTGGATTATAGTGAAGATATTCAACATAATAAACATTCCAATCATAAAAACAAAAACCACGAAAGCCAAAAAAGAATATTGAAAGAGCAAAGCAAAATATTACGATGCGTCTATGAATAATATCGTTATTATTTTTTTCAAACCAAATAGCGAATATTCCATAAATGCATATCAGTACGAGATATGGAAGTGAATAAATCATTTTTTGTTCCAGTAGCTTTTATACCAGTTCCTGCCGAATAAAACCCAAGCAGCGTCTAACATGCCTCCCAATAACATAAAAACAACAACAACAATTGAACGTGGAGTAGAAGATGCCCTAAGAGGAACTGTAGCTTGTT
>URFI01000017.1 GCA_900547085.1 uncultured Prevotella sp. | reverse complement strand
AAAAAATACAAATTATACATCTTCTTTCATCGTGCCCTGATGCCTCTACCCTATTTCATTTTCCCTTTGTAAAAATAAGCACAACGACTGCTTGTACTCGGTCTGATACTACATATAGTTGAGCAAAACGATAACCCTGTTCCTGATAACCACACTAAAACGAGGATATGCCTCGAGCCAAAAAGTCCAAGAAATGTATGATTTTTTAACCGTTTTTTGCCCTTAAAACGCCCCATGAAAACTTTCATTCTAGCAAAAAACGATAGGCAATAAGGAAGCAAACAATTGAGATTTGGTAGGAAAAAATTGGGTGTTGACAGGGAAAAGCAATGCTTTTATTGCACTACAAGCATCACTTTACCTGTTAATAGATAGGTGATTGACTCACAAGAGCATGCATATTAAAGCCCAAAAGCTATGCTTTTGGCAGGAAAGATGATGAAAAAGATGGGCGAAACAGTACGATATTCGGGTAACGGATTGTATTATAGGTACATACGAAATCTGCTTATATTTGGCTTATTTGCGATAACAGATAGATCTACTTGCAAATACGCCAAGCACAGAGAAGTTGGTTGTCAAGAAAATTCATCATCTATCAGACACGAATCCAATACCCACACAGGTTTGTATGCTTAATGGTAATGAGGTGTAACACGGTGAAATGCTACGCGGCTGGATGACATAAAGCAAAAGAACGGTTTACGTCTTTCAAGCCTTTAGGCCCAACAAAGAATTTTTAGCACAGCAACAAGAACTCTTATCTTACATTCTTTTAATATGTAACGACAAGCTGTACAGCCTTCTAAACAGGCGTGTCTTCGGGACGCTCAGTAAAGATATCGTCGGCCGAGCTAATCTCATCAAGGTCGAACCACTGACTCATTTTTGCCTTGGCCTTTTGCTTGACCTCGTCAGACACCTCCCCCCAAACCTTATGGAGTACGTAAATCAATACCGCCAAGTCGTCACTGAGACCTGCAATGGGGATGGCATCTGGCACCACGTCAAGTGGACTGATGAGATAGCCCAACGCTCCAATGATGATGGCTTTATCCCTAACCGACACCTTGTCGTTCTCTAAGGTGTAATAAAGAATGAGTGCGGCATAGACAAGCTTTGCACCCGCACGCTTTGCAATGCGTGATATTTTCTCGACAAAACCAGAGTTAGAGAACTTGTCTTTATACTTCATAAAATCTGGCAAATTCATTTCCATACGTTAATCCTTTCTACTGTTATAATGATGAAGCAGATTAAACTCAACAATCATTTAGTTTATAATTGGTTGGTAAGATACCAATACCTAATTAAATAACGGGTATTTTCACGCATTATTATTTGTTTGCATGACTTCTTGGGGGAATAACGCCCTGATTGGGACATCACGTAGCTGATCCAAATAGGTCTTGCGTAAGTCGAACAGATGCTTCCAATCCGTTGAAGTGAGTTGTTCGTGCAAATCAAGTTGCATGTCCCACCGCCCCAATGCTTCCAATCTATCGACCATGTCACCTACCGTTATATGATCCAACGTCTGTGCGGGCTGATAGATTAAGTCGCCATCATGATCTTCATGGCAAACACTCGAATTGATGAGATTCACCTCTGTCAAATTGTACAACAAGTCGTTGGTGACGCGAATCGGGATATTTGTTTCCAGTTTTAATTCAAGAGCGGTATAAGGTTTCTTCCCCTCAACGAATCGGTTGCATATCTTGCTGAGCAGCACGGCACTCATCAAGAGCCGATAGCGATGACTAATTTCATTTGGATTCTTCCAAGTTCTGATTGGTGTAGCAGAGTTGTGCGCCAAACAAGCAAATGGTCCACGATATCTGCACCCAGAGCATGAACAATGGTAGTGCGGCAAACGACCCGTAAATGGCATTGTAACTGGACAGCAGCATTTGACCATGGATATAGAACAACTGCAACACCTGCATGGCCACACCGGCGAGGATGCCTGGCACAATGGCAGCGGTAATCTTGACCTTGGTGTTGGGCATGAAGATATACAAACCGATGAACACGCACGACATGATGATAAAAGGCATCACCTTCAACCCTATCTGCAACATGGGTGCGAGCAGCATATAGCCTTGCGCACGGTCGACGAATGCGGTCATAAAGATGGAGATACCAGAAATCAAGACAATCAAGATGGGCATTAAAAAGACCATGGCAAGATAGTCGGTGACGGTACGGAACAGCGTGCGTTCGTGCTTCACCTGCCAAATGTTGTTGAAAGTTTGCTCAATCGTTCGCGTCAACCGAAGCACCGTCCACAGCATGAAGAGTAAGCCAACGCCAAGGATAACGCCACTCTGTGTGTGCACCAAATACGAATTAACAAAGCCAATAATAATCTCAGCTGCCTGCGACTGCCCTGACAAGGCATTGCGGAACCACTGTTCGATGTACTTAGAAAAACCAAAACCTCGCGCCACCGCAAACACTACCGCACAGATGGGAACAATGGCCAACAACGTAGAATAAGTGAGTGCGGCAGCTAAATCGCCCGTTCCCTTGGTGAGGAAGAACTTGACAGCTAATGATAGTTTTTTGACGATGCTAATGAGCAGATATTGCAAAGGCGACACGTCTTTGGGTGTAATGCGCCAGATGTCTACTGTCAGGAAGCGCTGAACTTGCTGTATATACTTGTTCATAGGTTGTACTTCATTACAAGGCAAAGCACTGATGTCTTGCCTTGGTGATGCTATTTGATTTCATAAAAATAAGAAGTGTCCCTATAAGCCGGGTTCTGTAACCAACGATGTTGGCGCTCTGCCATTTATCTACTTTGGAAGTCGCCCTCCAACTCTAGCATTCTACCCTCCATTGTACGCGAACGTTTAGGCGGACAACCTTCAAACAATGGTATACGCGAACTTGCAACCTCCAGATGGCACAGCCTGATGATCACCCATCAGCTGGTGGTCTCTTACACCACCTTCTCACCCTTACCCTTGCGGGCGGTTATTCTCTTCTACCGACACCTACTGTCACCAATAGCTTCTAGTTTCAGAAGTGGAGCGTCCTGTGTTGCCCGGACTTTCCTCTCGCATCCAAAAGATACCAGCGGCAGAGCCGGAACACTTACTTATGAGCGCAAAGATAGTAAAAAATAAAGAGATGAAGAGTGGAAACAAAAAGTTTTTACTTCTAGGCCATTGAAGTACAAAGAGGAAGTACACCAACAGAAAACCATTATACACAAGCGTCCAAACGTCTGACATGGTCATCGCTTAATCGTTTGGATAAACCTAAATCTTTGAGGATAATTGAAAAACACAGGCCCTGGAATCTTCAATATTTGTAAAAACGCATGACAATGACTTAAGAGCCGTTAATGTGTTAAAACAAATTGTTAAATTGGAATAAAGAAACTGGACAAAATGGCAGATTAACGTTTTTTGCGCTTAAATTTGCATCAGTTATAAACAAATGGCAGAATGTTGCTTGCCATCTATCAGGCAGAACATTCTCGATGCAAGAAATAAAGAACAATTTAATCATATTTAAATGAAAAAGTATTCTAACTATTTGCTAACAGCAATGTGCCTCATCGCACTTGCTTTTTCTGCCGGCTCGTTTATTAAGGTGAACGCAGCTGGTGATCAAGTTCCCGCTGCAGGACAACCAGTAGACTTAACTTATGCTGCTGATAAAGCGTTGCCGGCAGTGGTTCACATCAAATATGTGCAGAACTCGAAGACCAGAACCGTGGAGGTACCTAGCAATCCATTCTCTGACTTCTTTGGCTTCCCATTCGATTTCTTTGGGCAAGGACAAGGTGGAACACAAAAGCGACAAATGCAAACTCCACCGAGGAGAGCAACAGGTTCAGGCGTGTTGATTTCTGATGACGGATACATCGTTACGAATAACCACGTGGTTGAGGGTGCTGACGAACTAACTGTCACATTGACAGATAACAGAGAATTCTCAGCAAGAGTGATTGGTACCGACAAAACGACCGATCTGGCACTCATCAAAATCGAAGGAAGCAAGCTTCCTACCCTTCCCATTGGCGACTCTGACAAACTGAAAATTGGCGAATGGGTCATTGCCGTTGGCAATCCATTTGGACTAAACAATACGGTAACGGCCGGAATTGTCAGCGCAAAAGCTAGATCTTTGTATGCCAATGGTGTAGAAAGCTTTATCCAAACTGATGCAGCCATCAACGCAGGTAACTCGGGTGGTGCCTTGGTTAACGCACAAGGAGAGCTGGTAGGTATTAATGCCATGCTGTATTCTCAAACGGGTTCGTATGCCGGTTATGGATTCGCCATCCCGACAAGCATCATGAACAAAGTGGTGAGCGATCTCAAGAAATTTGGTACAGTGCAGCGTGCAATGCTCGGAATTCAAGGGCAAGACGTGCTGAACTACATCAACGTGCAAAAAGACCAGGATAAAGATGTGGATCTGGGAACCAACTCTGGCGTATACGTTGCCAAGGTTGAGAGCGAAGGAGCGGGTGCTGAAGCTGGTCTGCAAGAAGGCGACGTCATCACCAATCTGGATGGCAAAAAGATCAACAAGATGGCCGAGTTGCAGGAAATTATCTACAGCAAGCGTCCAGGTGAGAAGATAACCATTACTTATCTGCACAACAAGAAAAAGAACACCAAGACCGTTACGCTGAAAAACGCACAGGGCAACACAAGCGTTGTGAAGGTGGCAGACCTCGATGTGCTTGGAGGCAACTTCAGAGAAATAACCTCAGCACAGAAGCAACAGATGCGCACGAGCTACGGCTTGGAAGTGATCAAGATTAACAATGGGGCACTAAAAGAAGCTGGCATCTCGAAGGGTTTCATCATTCTGGAGGTGAATGACATGCCAATGAAGGCATTAGAGGACTTGCAAACTGCTGTAAAAAAGGCATCAACAAGTAAAGATCCCGTGCTTTACATCAAGGGCATTTGGCCATCTGGCAAGAGAGACTACTTTGCTGTGACGGTCAATCGATAAGCTTTCAAACAAAGCTAAGTATCTCCTAAAAGAGATATTAGATAAGAAGAGAATATAATCCGCAAAACGAAACGTTCCGAAAAAATAAAACGAAGCGATGTGTTTCGTAAAACGAAATGTTCTTTTTTCGACTTCCCCCCACACACAACTTAAAAACGCCTCAGAACACTCTGGGGCGTTTTAAGTTTCTTAATGATAAAAATCTCACACATTCAAATCGAACTTCACGTTCTCATTACCATCAAGCAGTAGCCTTGTGCGCTCCAAATTATTCTCGTATATGTGTATATTTCCGAGATTCAGTGTGATGTTCTTCAATGGTAGGTCTATCTGGCGTGCCATGAGATAGAGGTGGTATATATCTGCTGGCAGTCCAAGGTTCGCATCACTGCTTCGCTGGTAGGCTGACAATACCAGCTCACCCTTGTCTATTTGAAATTGTACCAGACTGAGGCATGGTGCCTGGTTGCTCTCCGCACCTGTCTCACCAAGGAGCAATACATAATTCTTACTGTTCCGCTTCTCACGGTTTATCCTCGCTAACAATGGCGGCAGCTTCTCAAAGTAGGTGGGATAACTATTGACGAGCACGGAGGCACAATAGTCCCACCAGTTGATGCCAGCCTCGCGGTACTTTTCAACCTGCCGTTCACCTTGCATGAACAGCTGCAGTTCGTTCTTCAATTTCTTTCTTGCAATGCCGTGGCTTTCGAATATGTTGAGCAGGTCGGCTGGGGATAAAGACAGCTGCTCATTGAGCAGATAACGGATATTGCCTTTCTTGTTGATCTGAGTTTTTCCTTGTTCCAGGATCTTGTTCAGTATCTGATAGTATTTGTTCATCGTTCAAACGGTATTAGAATGTTATTCAGGCAACATCCGTATAGAGCATGATGTCTGTGTAGGACGAGTTGTAATTCATGCGGGCGTTAAACTCTCTGCGGTGGCAATTCCTGAACGGGTCGCCGAGATTCGGATGTCTGCTCATCCAGTTCACAATTCTATGATAGAGGACTTGTTCGAGGTGAAATAAATGAAGTGGTGTCCGGAGAGGACCGTCAGCACATCAAGGTAATCGGACAGTTTCCAATACATTCTGTAGGTCTTGCTGTCCGTGCTCAGATAGGGCGGATCGACGAGGAACACAACGCCAGGTACGTCCTTGTAACGCTCAAATACTTCCTTATAATCGCAGGAGGTAATGGTCAGCCCATCGAGATAGTCGTCGCAGGGTGGGTAATCCACGCCCTTGATGTTATTATATAAGGTCTCTTTCTCCAGGTCTGAATATTCCGTGGCATACTTCATTGAAAACAAAATAGATGAAGACAACGTGATATAATCCACATACCCGTGGGTACGCTCATGCTTGCGGATACACGACAGTACCTGTTCGCGCTGTGTACCTATGATAGCCTTGTGGCGTGGCACATCCACTATTGCCCGTAATTCTGACAGCAAGGCATTCGTCTGGGGCAAGGCTTCCAGCCTTTTACGATAGCCGTCAAAGTCATTATACACAACTGTGGAGTTCGGTTTCTGACACTTGGCGATATGCGACAACAGACCGCTGCCGCCAAATAAATCTACGAAGGTTGTACCGTCAGGGTACTGCTGGAGTACCTTAATGTACTCCCGGGCAAACATCCGCTTCTGTCCCTGGAATGGAAGCGGTGCTGAAAGATGTTGTTTTCTCATTGTCGCACTTACTTGATATGGCAAAGGTCGCCATATTCGGCGATGCAAAAGAGCGTTTTCGTCAAATCACACTGCAAGCGACTTGCAGTCGCTTTGGAACCGTTTGATAAGCATATATACCTTGCGCTCGCTCACCGCATATTTTTCTGACAGTCGAGCTACGATATATGACACTTTCTCGCCACGATTCAGCAGCGTAGTATAATCTGTATATAAGTCCACAAACTCCTCGTCTTCCAGACGGATTCCAGCTATTTTGAGTCTTTTTATCAGTTCCCTGTTAAATTTCAAGACCTCTATTATCTTCATATTCAAAAATTTTGTATCTTTGCAACATCTCACTTACACAAGAATCAAAAAGCACCGTGTGCGAACGAGGGTATTGGCCCCCGGTCGAGCACACGGTGCATTGGTTAATATGTAGGTGAGATGACTATTAACAGGCTGGGGGCTTTTTCTATCCCTCCCTCGAATGATTCTTTACTACATTATACCATTCATGGTTTTATCAATAATGTTATGGTGATTAAAGGCATCGCTTGTATTATTCTTTGCCCAGTTTTTTGTGGAAAAATATGGCTTATTATTACTCCAATGAGCTTCTATCCGCAATCTTACTTCTGTATACTTTGAAATTAAAAAATTATTTCCAATATTTGCAGTGAGGATTCCGTAGCTAATGACTACCGATTCCTCGACTGCGGGGGCTGGCCATTGGTCAGCCGTCTGTTTTTTTTATTTGCTTATGATGTCTTCGATTTCCTTGTCAATGGCCTGTTCTATTTTCTTGTCGAGTTCGCGGCTTTCTCCAATGAACTGCCGCTGCGGTATGTGTATGGTTGAGCCTACGGGCTTTTGTGCCATGCGGTACCAGAAGTCTGCCTCGGAATTCTTGTGTTTCCTTGTCCACGAGTCTCCGTTTTCCTCCCGGAACTTTGCCCAGAAGAATCGTTTCATTCTTTTTGTTACTACGATGTCTCCTCCTGAATTGTGTATGTCGGCGTATGGTACGGAGGTACCTACGGTTACGGCTGCGTCGGTGGGCGTATAGGCTATGGATCCGTAGAGGTTCTGCCGTGATGACATGAGCGGCTTATACTGTTTGCCTGCCCCGTGCGCGTACTGCTGTCTGTGTGTGCGCTGCCATGGGTGCAGGCCCCCGTCAACGAACCCACCCTGCCGGAAGTTGTCCTGGAAGTGGTCTTTTGCTATGCGTCCGACCTTGACGGGCAGTGTTCGTTGTCTGGCATGCTCTATCTCGCGGCTATGCTGCTGTAGGAGCTGCAGGAATTGTTGTGGTGTCATATTGCTAATTCATAATTGTGGCAATCAACTTGTTAACTTGTAAACTCGTTAACTCGTGAACAAAATTATTTTTCTTCATTTTCTTTTGTTGTTTTGAAATTATTGCTTATATTTGCGGTGAGAATAGTCTTGACGTCTATGCTGGATTGTATTTCCAGCCGTGACATTGAGGCTATTTTTTGTTTAGTCCTATGAGTACATTCGGGCTATCAGAAACGCTGTAGAGCATGATGCTACCATCTTGATACTCCTTGACGATGATCCAACTCTTGTCGGCTTTGATTTCAATTTCGAAAATGTGTACGAACTTGGTTCCCGCCTTTTGTGACACATCGGTCTTTTTCCCAAGATACTTTGCGTTTTGAAGTACTTTCCCTATAGAGAGTATCATCAAGTTTTTTTCCTGATAGTGTATGTGCGGCTGGTTTGTCCATTCGTCAATACTTCTTCTTGAAATTTTGATTTTCCCTTTTAATTTCGGGTGTGAAATTGTTGTTCCCTGCAGGGTTTTCCTTGCCTCTTTCTTGATTTCCTGAAATTCCTCTTTTCTTACTGCTTTCTCGACGGCCTCTCTGGCCCCCGGGTACGCATTTGCGATGTAGGGGTGCGATGGTGCGAAGAGCTGCGCCGTGCGGCCTGGGTTGCTGTCGAGCCCCGGCTGGGGGTCGTGGGCGTTTGCCGGGTCGGCGGGCACCGTGGTTGTGGGTTTGTCGGTGGCGCGCAAGTCGCACTTGCAGTTCCATCGGTCTCCCGGTCTGTGTTGTTCCCAGAAGGGGTGGTCAACGGGCAGTATAGTTCCCCAGAAAGGCATGTGGTCTGCTCCCGGGTTTGGCGATGTGGATGGCATCCACTCGAGGTTTGGAAGTACATCTTTCTCTCGCTGGAACTGCTGCCAGTTGGCTGCTTGCCTTGCGCGCAGCACGGCGGTGTCGTACTCCGTTCGCAGCCATGCCTTGCACTGGTGTGAGGTAATGTCCTGCACATCGTTTTTCCACCGTTCAAACGGCTTTAGATTGCCGTTTGAATCCATGAGCTGCCGTGCGACATCGTTCTGCAGCCGGTGCGTCTTGAACGCTGCGAATACGGCTGTGTTGTGTCGTAGTGCGTTGAGAAAGTCGTCTTCTGACTTTTGAGCCTGTCTGATTCCCTTGTCGGCAGCGGCGTTGAGTGTGGACACGAATGCGTGGAAGAATCCCGGCTCGATGTCGGTCTTTGGATTGAAGTTTCGCCTGTAGATGTTGTGAAGTGCGTACTCTATGACTTCGTCGGATATGGCAAAGCCCTTTTCGGGCGATGCGAGGCAGCACTTTCCTTCGTCACCATAGTAGAGGTCGTTGACTACCAGTCTAAATGAGCCCCGTCCTGCGGGGCCTGGGCGAAAAAATGGTGTACGTTCTTTTGCTCTTGTTTCTTACCATCACTCTTCCCTTTTTGGTCGTCGTTGTTTTGCGGCTGCACTTGAGAATCGGAACGAGTTTCATTTTTCTCGTTTGTATGGGATTTGTCGTCTGGGTCTTGCATCTCCATGATGGACATGTTGTTCCTACGCTCTCCCACTGGCATGGAATACTTTTCAGCGAAATAGCTTGGGTCCACTTCGTAGCGGTCAGCCACCATCGTCTCGTAAGCCACCTGCTGCTCCGGCGTGAAATCAACGGAGTAGTCCCAGTCGAAGCGGCAACCCTTGAGTGGGAATCCATGCGCCACCATGCGTGGCAAGAGCTGGTTGTTGATCACATCCCTGAGCATGTCGGCATCCGCTTCCACAAGGTTCTGAAACACCTGCAAGTGGGTCTGACTTTGTGAAAGACTGCTGCCGTCCTCAATGGTCATGGTCTGTCCGATGATGAGTTTCGAGAGTTCTGAGTTGGCACGGTCCACGCGCTGGTTATAGACATTGTAGGCATCGCCCCGCGTGGATTCGATGAACTCCAGTTCGGTGTCCAGTGGCATGACGGCGGTCTGCGAGGCACCCGCCTCGATGAGCATGCGGTTCAATCGGTCTATATCCTTGCTATCACGCGAGGCAGTCTTGGCTATGCGCATCGGCATGCCGAAGATCTCGCCGAAGGTGTCCCAGAAAGCAAGCATGTTTTTCTTTGGGATAGTGTGCTGCGCGGCTTTTAAGAACAACCCGAGATTGTCTGGCTGTCCTGCCTCTATGAGCCAATAGGAAAACGGCGGCTTGTGATAATCAATTCCCGTGTTCCAGTTTTGCCCAAGGTCGCTGACGACACGCCCATATTCAGGAACAACATGTTTGCGCGGTATGAGCCGAACGCCACTATAGCAGGCGCACCCGTCACCGTCCTTTACAACCTCTCCGAGTTCAATGAGCGAATGCCCCCAACCTACGGAGTCGAGCACGAGCCTACACAGTTGCTTGAACCACGACTGGTCAAAGAAATGCAAGGCCTCTTTGTTTTCATTTTCTTTGGCGTCGACAATCTTGAAGGTTTTTGCCATGACAAAGCCCTGTCGCTGCCGCACGCATCCCGAAAGATGTGCGTCTACCTCCGCGTCCCGATAGATGTCGTACAGCCGTTGTCTGTTGGGATTTTGTATGTCAATCGCCAGCTGCCATGCCCTGCGCCAGTCAGCAATGTCTTTCCTGGTGAGTGCGTCGGTGGTCTGCTGTAGCGTCATCACGACGTGTTTCATTCGTTTTCGGTCATCCTCCTTGGCAAGGTTGAAACTTCCGTAGGGGGTATGTATGACGTTCGTGTCCTGTCGTCTTCCCAGTGTGCTGAATAATCTCTTTATATCCATGATGGTTTCTTTCTATTTTTAGTTCACGAGTTAATTCATAATTAAGAATTCATAATTCATACTTTTAGTTGAGAGTTGAGAGTTGATGAGTCGTTAGTAAAATTATGAATTATGAATTATGAATTATCATGAGTTTACCAGTTATTTCTTAAAGGTTTCTGTGAGTGAAAGACGACCCCGACACCTGACGGCTCCCCTGTCGCATCCACGCAGACGGGCAGGTCAGGCACTATCTTTCCCGCCTGTACGCCTTCCAGCCATTTCACGGCACGCTCGTAGCGTTCCTTCCGGATCTCGCTTCCCATCTTCTGTGGTAAGGATGCCGTCATGTGGTACAATGCGATGTCACACATATACATGACGATGAGTTTATTGCGACTGAAGCCATCTGCGGCAAACACCGCTTTGCAGTCATAGACAGGTCTGAGATAACTCGATATCTCCTCCTGTGCCTCGCTCTCTGCGTTGGCCCGGTTTTCGGCAGAGGTCTGCGATACCGTTTTCAGGGCTGCCTCGCCGATAACGACTCTGTAATCTTCATCTGTGATAAACATAGGAACCCCCTTTTTATGTGGTTACATACAATGCTATCTTTTCAATATCCGCTACCTTGACCCCCTTACGGAAACGGTGGGTGTGCACGAGGTGACGTATGTTCTGCTTGGGCACAACCTTGAGCCTGCCACCCATATTGAGCACATAATACTTCATTCCGAACAAAGCCGACAGCTTTTTGGCCTTCCGGACTGCACGCTTGTATTTCCAAGCGAAAATGATGTCTTTTATCAGTTTTATCATACTACCATGAATTTTTGGCGGTCGGTCTTTTTCCGAACACCGGTTGAAAACTCTCCTGTCTTGCATTGCGCTGCAGAATCCAAATAGCCCCCTCGTCTGCGTCAGGCGCATCGTCGTTGCCAGCCATGCCTTTTTCGAATGCGAGTGTCTGTTCGACACCGGCCTGCATGTCCGGGTCTTCCTTCTGCGAGATGTCATAATAGACAAAGCCCCGTTCCCATAGCGGACTGATTGCCTCTACTCGCTGGAACTTGTCCGGTTTTTTGCGTGTATCGCCCGTGATGGGGAGTTGGTATCCCCGAAGATTGCCCTCTATTGTGAAGTCGTCAAGGATAATATCCTGCATGAAACTTGCCTCCATTGCAAATCGTATGGCGATGCCTACCTCTCGGCTCCACTCGTAGAGGTCGTAGCACCAGCGTACGAGTTCGGCAACAGACGCCTTACGGACGAAAGCACGCAGGTGCCAAAGATGTGTTTTGTGCTTTCCCCAAAGCTTGGCAGCCTTGGTGTCGTTAGTCTTCTTGCTTTTCCACGACGGGTCGATATATAGTACAAATTCGGAGAAATCGCGCCATGCCGGTCGTTTTGCCCAACGGATCCATTCCTGCCGGAAGACAGTTCCCTCGACGATGGGATTGTGCATCATCTCCTTGTTCCAGGCACGATAGCCCACGAAGCCGGCATATTCGCGTGCTTCCTCCTTGGTCCATTTCTCACGCCATACGGGATTGCCCTCGCTGTCCACGGCATATATGGTTGAGACATGCACGCCCTTTGTCTTGCAGATGTTGGCCAAGACAGATGTCTTCGAGATAAGGTTGCCGACCATAATGAAGCGTCCACGCCCCACATCGAGGGCACCGAAGAGGGCTTCCTTGACCCAGTCGGTGAGTTCCCGCACACGGCGCTCATTGCGGCAGAGCTCATCGTCATCAAGGTCGTCAATGATGATATAGTCCGGCCGTGCCTCACGCTTGCGGAGACCACGCGGCGACTGTCCACGACCACACGCAAGGAAATATACCCCCTCCTTGGTGGTGAATTCCCCCTCCGTCCAGTTGCCCATCGACATTTGCTTGCCGAAGTCGGCAATGATGCGCTTGTTGTACTGTAGTTCCGCCTGAATGTCGCCGAGAAGCCGGTTTGCACTATCCTCTGACTTTCCGACGAGCACCATGAAGTTTATCAGCCGCTTTGGTTGGAACATGAGCCACAGGGGTGTGAATATGTCCATGTGGGTAGACTTGGCATGCCCTCGAGGCCATTTGAAGACCGCCTTGAGGTTCGGCGTGTTCTTTACCTTGACGGCTGCAGCGTTGTGGAAAGGCGCGTTGTGTACCGTGCGAACCACCTCTCCCGTCGTCTTGTCACGAAGGGTGAGAAAATGCGGGAAATAATACTCACAAAAAGCGGCATAATTGGCCATCAGCCTTTTCTTGCGCTGGTCTTTCTGGGCAGGCGTCTCATGGGCAAGTGCCGCCGTGTCGGTGATCGACTGAATGCGCTTGCAATGTTCCTTCCACTGCTCAAATGCCTGCTTCTTTTCTAATGCTGTAGCCATACGTATTCTACTTTATTCCCATCTGTTCGGTGAGGTACATGTCCTGAAACTTGTTGATGGTCTTGATGAGTTCTGGCGTGACGGTAGGGTCAATCGTCGAACGGTACTCCAGCCACTTGGAGAATGCCATGAAAACTTCAATCGCATCCACCACATTGGCCTTCTTGTCGAGCTTCTCGATGACGGATGACAGTTTGGCGAGCTTGTCGCCCAGCCCTGCAATGAGCGATGGGTCTTCCGACTCGTTCACCTCGGTTATCAACTTGTCTATGGTGAGCAGCAGTTTGTTCACCAGCTCGGGTCGTGTCACGTTCTTGGCCGCCCTCGCCTCTTTCCACCCGCCCGCATTGCACCACTTGGATATGGTGACCCTCGACACCTCCACTTTGTCAGCTATCTCGTTCTGCTCCATTCCCGCAAGGTAGAGAGAGCGGGCCAATGATTTTTTCTTTTCTGTTTCTGCTTTTGTCATATATCGGTTTGTTGCTTTACCATGCAAAATTGCCTTATTTTATTGAGGTTTCAAAAAAACGGTGCAGCCGCTTCATAGAAGCGTGCAGTGGTTTCATACTTTTTTGGAAGTCAATGATTTATGACGTAATATTGCAGTCAAAATTGAACATGAAACGCAAATGGGAAAACGTGTAAGAATATCAAATGACAGCCTGAACAGCTATGGGTTCAGGGTGCTGACGCATGGTATGGACGTGGCTCAGTACAACCGTAACCCCGTACTGCTTTATATGCACGAGCGTGGCAATGTGGTGGGTTATGTGAAAGACCTGAAGGTGGAGAACAATGAGGTAACCGGCGAACTGATGTTCGACTGCGCCTCCGAATTGAGCCAACGTTGCAAAAAACAGTTCGAGTTCGGAAGTCTAAGAATGGTGAGCGCCGGTTTGGAAATATTGGAAACAAGCGAGGATGCGAGCATGCTTGTCCAAGGGCAGACACGTCCCACCATCACCAAGAGCAAGCTCTTTGAGGTCAGCGTTGCTGATGTCGGTGCCAATGATGATGCCCTCGTGCTTCATAAAGACGGAAAAAGAATAACCCTCGGCAGGGACGGAGATTGCCCGCTGCCGCTTTTGAATAATATTAACAAACAAAAAACAGAAGAAATGGAAAACAAGACCATCGCCCTGAATTTGGGGCTGCCGGAAACGGCAACCGAGGCTGAAATCTCCGCCAAGATTGCCGAGTTGAATGCCGTCAAGGAACAGAACACGTCGCTGCTGCAAGAAAAAGAGAAGCTCACCTTGGCCAGAATCAACAGCCTTGTCGAGCAAGCCATCGCCGACAAGCGCATTGAGTTAAACAACAAAGACCAGTTTGTAGAGCTGGGCAAGAAGATTGGCGCGGAAGAGCTGGAGAAGACGCTCCGGGTGCTGCACCCTGCCGTGCGCCTGTCCTCCGTCTTGGGACATCAGGGAGGTGCGTCTGACAGCAACCAGCAGATAACGAAACTCAGCCAGGTGCCGGCCAGCCAGCTTGCCACCTTGCGCTCGGAGAATCCCGAGGAATACAAACGCCTGTACAAGGCTGAGTATGGCATCGAGTGCCAGATATAAACAAAACAATTCATACCAAAACTATAAAAAAAAATGAACAGACTCATGAAAACAGTTCTCGCACTGCTATTCAATGCGATAGTAGGTGCCGTCATTGCTCAAATGCTGGGCTTGCCTGCCATGGCTGGCGCATTGACCCTCAACTTGGTGGCTGCCATGGTGGGCACCATGCCAAAAGGCGCACTCCGCGCTGGAGTATTTACAGAGATATGGACCGGCGAGCTGGTGAAAACCCTGCGCAGAGGCCTTGAAGGCTCATGGCTCGACGGCGTGCCAGACCAGAGTACCATTATCAACAACGACGTCATTCACCTCGTCGACGTAGGGGTCGACCCTGACGTGCTGGTCAACAACACCACCTATCCCATACCACTGCAGGCATTGGACGACAAAGACATTGCCGTCAAGCTCGACAAGTTCCAAACAAAAGTCACACCCATCACCGATGACGAACTATATGCCGTCAGCTACGATAAGATGGCACGGGTGAAAGAAAGTCACGGCAACGCCATCAACGATTCTAAATTCGCCAAGGCTGCCCATGCGCTCTGCGCTCAGAAAAACAGCGCCACCACGCCCGTGCTCACCACCACCGGAGAGCGCGACGCTGAAACTGGCCGACTGCGCCTGACACCTCAAGACCTTGTGGCCATGAAGCGTGCGTTGGACAAGATTAAGGTGCCGGCAGAAAACCGCCGCCTCGTCCTCTGCCCCGACCACGTCAACGACCTGCTGCTCGCCAGCCAGAACTTCCGTGAGCAGTACAACATCGACCGCGGAACCGGTAAGGTAGGCAAGCTCTACGGGTTCGACATCTTCGAGTATACAAACACGCCACTCTATACGCAGGCTGGCGTCAAGAAAGCACTTGGCGCAAAGGCCGAGAAGGGAGAGTTCCAGTGTTCCTTCGCCTTCTACACGCCACGCGTGTTCAAGGCCACTGGTTCGACCAAGATGTATTACAGCGAGGCTTCCACCGACCCAGAATACCAGCGCAACAAAATCAACTTCCGCCATTATTTCATCTGCATGCCTAAAAAGACTGATGCGGGCGTGGTAATGGCAAGTGGCTATAAAGAAACCGCATGATGAGCAAGCCGATGAAATATCTCGTTATCCATTGCACCGCCACGCCGGAGGGGCGCGAGGTGTCTGCGGCTGAGATACGCCGATGGCACACCGCGCCACCCCCGGCAGGCAGGGGGTGGAAACACGTAGGCTACACGGACCTCATTCATCTTGACGGCACCATCGAGCGGCTGGCACCCAACAACGAAGACGACCGTGTAGACAACTGGGAGATCACCAATGGTGCGGCAGGGTACAACAGCGTGAGCCGGCACATCGTGTATGTGGGCGGATGCGACAGCCACATGCACCCTAAGGACACCCGCACGCCGGCACAGTGCGAGGCACTCAAGCGATACGTCCTCGAGTTCCACAGCCGGTTCCCGCAGATACGCATCGTAGGACACCACGACCTCAACCCCGCCAAGCAATGCCCCTCGTTCGACGTGGGCCAGTGGATGGCCGAGATAGGCATACGGCAAACGTTCAATCAGCATTCATAACACAGAGCAATGGGAGACACGATATTTCAAATCCTGCAATGGGCAATCCCATCGGGCGGTATCGGAGCCGCCATTGCCTGGATCGCCAACCGACGCCTCAGAACCGTCGAGGAGAAAAAAAAGATAGAGGATACCTACAAGCAGATGTACGACATGGTGAGCCGTGAGCTCATCAGTCTGCAACAGCAAAACGAAACCAACTATGACAAAATTGAGAATCTTCGCACCGATGGCGACAAGATGCGACGGGCGCTCAACCGCCTCTCACGGGCCATCGAGGCTATTCAGATATGCCCTCATCGCACTACTTGCCCTGTCAGCGTGGAGCTGTCGCTCGACCAAGACAGTGACACGCCAAAGCCTGCACGGGGAAAGCATGAGCCTGCAAAGGGACAACCTCACGGCGACGGTCACCCAAACATGGCAGAAACCAGTGAGGGTGCCCATGTCAACAGTCGGTCTCAGGCTGACACTCGACAGCATCAGATCTCTGCCACCGTCAGCGGCATACACGGCAAGGGAAAAACAGGCGACCGTCAAGCTCCAAAGGAAACCGGCAACGCCCAATGAGCCTGAGCAAATCATCATTGAGGCACAATGTGACTCACTGCTACTGGTAGCCGCAAGTTACTCAAAGAACATCATCACGCTCAAACGGCAACTCACTGAGGCGAACAGGTTGAACAGCGAGTTGAAGGGAACGACAAAGGAGCGCGCCGCACCTGGTCTCAAAATTACATTCATCGCCTTCATCGTCGGGGTGGCGACCGGCATAGTATTAACCATTTTAATAAGAAAGATATGGCAAAAAGTGTTTTAGACGGAACAAACCTCATCCTTAGCGTGGGTGGCAGCGCCCTGGGATTTTCCACCGGATGCAAGGTAACCACCACCACCGAGACAGGTGAGCGCGTCACAAAAGAGGCTGCAAGTGGCAAGTGGAAGGAGAAATATGTAAAGAGTTTCTCAGAGAGCATCTCCGCAGAGGGCTGTGTGCTCACCGACGGAGACAGTAGCACACCCACCTATGATCAGCTCAAGGAAAAACAGCTCGCTGGCGAACCCATCGACGCCTCCTACGGATTGCGCGATGGCGACAAGCGAACTGGAAAAACTAGCGGAGGATATAGCGGAAAATACATCATCACATCGCTCGAACTCGACGGGCAGGCCGGTGACGACGCCAAGTACAGCGTACAGCTGGAGAACTGCGGAAAGGTCGCAAAGGTGGCGGCAGGTCTTAGCGAGTCTGGTT
>URFI01000016.1 GCA_900547085.1 uncultured Prevotella sp. | reverse complement strand
GAGAATGGGGTAAGGTTTTGCAGAGGTCTCGTACCATATTTAGGATAACATCAAATCATCATTCATGTCATGATAATATATTTCCTCTTTTATAGTAAAATGCTTACATGGATTTATAAAGAAAGCGGGTATCAAACAAAGTTGATCCCGCTTTTATCGAATGCTGTACGATGTATTTACCTCAATGTAGGTAAGTGCTATCGTACTGCTTGATGAAAAGACTACGCCATGCTTAACAATGATCTCATTGAATGGTCATCCTTTCATCACCAATGGCAATTAGTCTAATTGTGCCAACTTGTTGTTAGATCCCAGTACGTTTACAATCTTGTGTGTGTAAAGTTCTGTCATCAAGTCGCGAGCTGGACCGCAGTATTTACGTGGGTCAAACTCTCCTGGTTTCTCGTTGAACACCTTGCGAACGGCAGCGGTGAAAGCCAAACGAGAGTCAGAGTCGATGTTAATCTTGCAAACAGCACTCTTGGCAGCCTTGCGCAATTGCTCTTCTGGAATACCAACTGCATCAGGCAACTTGCCACCATTCTCGTTGATAATCTTCACATACTCCTGTGGAACAGAAGATGATCCGTGGAGAACAATTGGGAATCCAGGAAGTTTCACCATGATTTCGTCCAAAATATCGAATGCCAAGGGAGGTGGTACCAACAGACCTGTCTTCGGGTCGCGTGTGCACTGCTCGGGTGTAAACTTGTAAGCACCGTGCGAGGTACCGATAGAGATAGCCAGTGAGTCAACGCCCGTACGGTTTACGAAGTCAATAACTTCTTCTGGTTTTGTATAGTGAGACTCCTCGGCTGCAACCTCATCTTCAACGCCAGCCAATACGCCAAGTTCACCTTCTACGGTAACATCAAATTGATGTGCGTATTCAACAACCTTCTTTGTCAGGGCGATATTCTCTTCGTAAGGAAGTGAAGAACCATCAATCATGACAGATGAGAAGCCGTAATCGATACAGCTCTTGCATGTTTCAAACGAATCACCGTGATCCAAGTGCAGTGCGATTTCAGGATGCTTGCAGCCCAACTCTTTCGCATACTCTACGGCACCCTGTGCCATGTAGCGAAGCAATGTTTGGTTAGCATATTTACGAGCACCTTTAGAAACCTGCAAGATAACAGGTGACTTTTGGTTTGAAGAAGCCGTGATGATGGCTTGCAACTGCTCCATGTTGTTGAAGTTGAATGCTGGGATGGCGTAACCGCCATTGATGGCTCTCTTAAACATCTCGCGTGTGTTTACGAGACCTAATGATTTGTAATCTACCATATTATTTAAATATTTAAAGTGAGTTTCCACTATCTTAGGGAATCAATGCAAAGTTAGCATTTTAATTTGGCATGACAAAGTGATGCAACATTTTTTAATGAATGAAGCCCTGCGCATAATCTTTCTGTCTAAAAATAGCCAACTTCGCCTGCCTAATTGTCAATTGCACATGCCAAAATCAGACAGTTGTCAAACCCCTGCTACCTTTAGACTGAAAAATGGTAGGAGTATCCAATCTGTTTACATGAAAATGGTTAACTTTGTATAACCAGTAAATCTATGCGGCAACAAAATAAATAATATAGCAATAAGATGCGATGAAAAACCTGTTTGTTCTATTGGCTTTGTGTGTTGCTTCGATGAATGTCGTGGCACAAAACAAACCTATGAAGGAGTTCGTGGATGAACTCCTATCTAAAATGACCTTAAAAGAGAAGTTGGGGCAGATGAATCTGTTGCCTGCGGGCAACATTACCACTGGGGCGGCGCAAAACAATCCCATCGTTCAGCAAATCAAGGATGGTGAATTGGGTGGCGTGTTCAACATCAAAGGGCTGAATGAGATTCGCACTTTGCAGGAAATGGCCATCAAGAAATCTCGCCTAGGCATTCCATTGCTGGTGGGTATGGACGTGATTCATGGTTACGAAACCATCTTTCCGGTTCCTTTGGCCTTAGCTTGTAGTTGGAATTTGCAGGGCATTGAGAACAGTGCACGTGTGGCTGCACTCGAAGCAAGTGCCGAGGGAGTGAACTGGACTTACTCGCCTATGGTTGATATCTGTAGGGATGCGCGGTGGGGACGCATTGTGGAAGGCGCCGGAGAAGATCCTTATTTGGGTAGTCTTGTCGCCAAAGCCATGGTCAAGGGCTATCAAGGTGATTACACTTTGCCATCAAACATCATGGCTTGTGTGAAGCATTTTGCTTTATACGGCGCGTCAGAAGCTGGGCGAGATTACAACACTGTGGACATGAGTAGGCTGCGAATGTACAACGAGTATTTTGCTCCTTACAAGGCAGCTGTTGAGGCTGGGGTGGGCAGTGTGATGACCTCTTTCAATCTCGTGGATGGCATTCCGGCTACAGCCAATGCTTGGTTGATTAATGACGTACTGCGCAAACAGTGGGGATTTGATGGCTTTGTCGTCACTGATTACGCTTCCATCCATGAAATGACAACGCATGGCGTAGGCGATTTGGCAACCTCTTCGGCTCGAGCCTTGCGTGCAGGAACCGACATGGACATGGTGGCAAAAGGGTTCATCGGCACGCTGGAGCAATCATTGGCCAACGGACAGGTTTCCATGGCTGACATCAACCAGGCTTGTCGCAGGGTGCTGGAGGCGAAATATAAGTTGGGTTTGTTCAAAGATCCATATAAATATGTGCGGGTGAAGAACAGGAATCAGTATGTATATACCGCTGCTAATCGGAAAGCGGCTCGTGATTTGGCAGCAGAAACGTTTGTGTTGTTGAAGAACGAGAATCAGGTTTTACCTTTGAAGAAGCAGGGTAAAATCGCTTTAATCGGGCCACTTGCCAACGATCGAGCTAATCTTTGTGGCACCTGGTGTGTGGCGATGGCACCCGAACGTTATTCAACATTAAAAGAAAGTATGGAGTGTGCCTTGAAAGGAAAGGCCCAATTGCTCTACGCACAAGGCTGCAACATCGCTTCAGATGATGCTTTGCAGAAGGCTGGTGAGCAGGGTAAAAACATCATGCGGGTAGATGATGCGCAAGCAAAAGCCGAGGCTCTCGCCGTGGCTGCGCAGGCTGATGTCATCATTGCCGCCATGGGAGAGGCGGCTGAGTTTAGCGGTGAGAGCCACAGTCGGGTTAATTTGGAACTGCCCGACGTGCAAATGGCCCTGCTCAAAGAACTTGTTGCTACCGGAAAACCTGTGGTGTTGCTGAATTTCTCGGGCCGTCCCACCATCTTAAATTGGGAAAAAGCGCATGTTCCAGCTATCTTGAACGTGTGGTTCGGGGGCAGTGAAGCGGGTGATGCCATTTGTGATGTGGTCTTTGGTGACAAGAATCCATGTGGCAAACTCACCACCAGTTTTCCGCAACATGTGGGACAAATTCCTTTGTACTATAATCATTTCAACACCGGTAGGCCTGTCGCAGACGGTGCTGACTGCTTCTTTAGCTACCAAAGTAACTATCTCGACGTTCGCAATGATCCACTTTATCCCTTCGGCTATGGACTCAGTTATACCACTTATCAGTATGGTGAGCTGAAGTTGGACAGCAAGACAATGAGGCCAGATGGCCAAATTACTGTTACCATTCCCGTGACCAATACTGGCAACAGGGATGGAATAGAGGTCGTGCAGCTTTATATTCGCGACGTGGTGGGCAGCATTGCTCGACCCGTTAAAGAGCTAAAAGGCTTTCAACGCTTGTCGCTCAAGGCTGGTGAAACAGCCACGGCGACATTCACCATTGATGCCAGTAAGTTGAAATTCTACAACTATGACTTAAAAGAGGTGGTCGAACCGGGTGAGTTTGACGTGATGGTTGGCCCCAATAGTCGTGAACTCAAGCGTGCCACCATCACCGTTCAATAAAATAAGGTGGCCGAATCGGTGAGGTGGGTGACGGTGATTTGCCGCCGCCCACCTAATCAGTAAACACCTGTTGTTCATCATAGTCAACATGATGAAGCTTCAGAAAGCGGGTGTATTCTTCTTGAAATGATATTTTCTTGTGGTGTTCTGCCTGCTGACTGATATACGCTAATGTTTGATTAACCATAGATTGACTGACGGAGAATGCGGCATATCCTCCCTGCCATGCAAATTGTTTATAATGGTTGTCTATCGTTTTTATCCACCTACTGCTGTTGCGTTTAATCTCTTCTACGACATGGACTATCGTTTCATTCTTGTTGAAAGCAAACAGTATATGTACATGGTCTTCAATACCACCGACACGTATAACGTTACACCCCGTAGTGTTTACTAGTTGTCCGATATATTGGTGAACACGAGGCAAATCAATTTTCCTTATTAATGCACTTGTTGTTTTTACATGAAATATAAGATGTATATAGATTTTAGTTAATGATTGCGACATGATTTTGTAAAAGATGGTAGGTTAAGGTTGGTTGATTATGTGAAGTGGTATTATTAAATTGGATATTGCGCATGATGGCAATAATTTTTTATTTGCGGTGAATGTTATGTGTGATGGGCGTATAGTCAATATTGGTTTGGGTTGAATGTCGTGTTTATTGTGCGCATAGTAAGTTTTGATTAGTGATGAATGTCGTTTGTATTGTTCGTATAGTAAATATTGATTTGGTTTGAATATTAAATGTAATGTGCGCCTCAAAGAGGCAAAAGCCTATAGCCCGGGGCAACGCCTCGGGTGATTGTGGGGGGCGGGGATACGCCCTGTAAGGGCAAAAGCATGCGTAATGTTTTGATATGTAGTGCTTTTGCCCTTACAGGGCGCAAGCCATCGTACGGATGTTTACCCCAGGGTGATACCCTGGGCTATAAGCTTTTGCCTCTTCGAGGCGAACGTTAGCGATGCGTCATCATCCAATTTTTCGCTTTGGACTATGAGCTTTTACCTCTTCTATACGGACGTTAGCGATGCGTCATTAGCCAATTTTTCGCTCTGGGCTGTAAGCTTTAGCCTCTTCTATACGAACGTTAGCGATGCGTCATCATCCAATTTGTCGCTCCGGGCTATAGGCTTTTACCTCTTCGAGGCGCATGTTATCGGAGCATCGTAACCCAGAGTGTTGCCCCGAAGTTTGTGCTTTTGCCTTTTCAGTGCGTACCCAAATGCACATGGCTGTGGGCTTGTTGCATTTCAAGGGGTACTCTTCTCTGTATATCCCTTGCGGGTCGTTATGCCAGACTATGTATTGTTGGGCTTTCTGTCGATGCCGTGTAAGCAGTAGTATTTGGATTTTTATTGCTGAATTGTTATCTCTCGCATGCCAAGCCCATTGGCTTCACCTCGTTACTGCGCTGCTCTGCTTAATCAAGTGCCTCGGTTTCGAGGTGCTCCACGTTACCGGTCACGGGGTTGAGCACGATGTGTGTGGTGAATTTCTTGCCCCACAGCTCGCCGCTTAGGTTCTCCACGCGGCCATACTGGGCTGCATAAGTCTCAAAGGTTGATGCCGGCTGTTCTTCTTTGTACAGCGTGATTTTGATTTTTCCCGGCAGATTTACGTTGATGCCCACGTCGCGTTTGTTTTTTTTCTTCACTTCAACGGGCACCTTCAATGTTGGTATTACCTGTTCATCCTGAATGCTGATGTAGTAGGGCGCGCCCCCCAAATCGTCTTGATCCACCATGCCCAAGTGCTTGGAAAAGCGGAAGAGCAGCACCTTGTCCACCTCTTTCGTCGGTACATAATCAACAAACACCTGCATGGTATCTATGGTTGTGGTGCCTTGGAAGAACCGCAGCATGGCCTTTTCCTGCACGTTCAGGTTGTTCAGCATAATCTTCAGCTGCTCGCCATCCTTTGGCATGAATTCGGCTTCGCCGCGCGAAAGCTGGTTCTTGCTGTCGCGAATGTCGTAGATGTCCTGTGCAATCAGCTCGGCGGTCTTGGCACTACTGCCCGCCGCCAACATCTCTGCCGTCATGTATTTGGCCGGGTCGATGGGCGTAGGCTTGCGCGCTGGCTTGAACGCAGGTTGGCTCTCCACTGCTCTCGGTTTGTCGTTCACGGCCATGATGACCCCGTTTTGGTCGCGACTCACACTCACGATACTGTGTTTCTTGTCGATGGTAGCCGTGAATTGTTTGGCCGAATCGGGCACCGCGTAGGTGTCCATCTGTGTCGCCACGATGCGGTAAGTCGTCGTAGGCTGGTCGTTTACGGGTGTCTTGATGAATCTTTCAGAATATCGGGCATATTCACCTGGCGTGAAAGTGGTTTTCTCGATGAGCAATGAGAAGCGCAAAGCCGTCTTCGGAAGGAAGTAAGTAACCCCCTCTGTTGGTATCTGAGCCTGTGCCGTAGCGTGGCAGAAAGCCAGAAGCAGGGTTGATAAAATGAGCTTATTCATGTCTTAGTCGTTTAATCGTTTGAATGCTTGTGGAATGAAGCGCACGATGTCGCCGGCCGTCATGCTCTCCTGTCCCAGTTCTTTGGCGGCCAAGTCGCCCGCCAGTCCGTGTAGGTACATGCCCACGGCGCAGGCGTCAGCCGGTTGATACCCACGCGCCGCCAGCCCCGTGATGATGCCCGTTAGCACGTCGCCACTGCCCGCCGTGGCCATTCCCGCATTGCCGGTGGCGTTGAAGATGACGTGACCGTCGGGCAGACAGAGTGCCGTGTGATGCCCTTTCAGCAACACATAGCCATGCAGACGTTGGGCCAGTTCGATGGCCTTTTGCAGTCTTTCGTAGCCACCCCCACAAGTATTGCCCACCAGTCGGTCGAACTCTTTGGGGTGTGGCGTCAGGATGATGTTCTTGGGCAGCTGCTGTATCCATGCACGGTGCGTACCCAGCATGTTCAGGGCATCGGCATCAACTACCACAGGACACTGTGCGCGGCGCACCTGAGCAATCATGGCGATGGCCGTAGTCTCATCCTGTCCCAGTCCGGGACCGATACCCAAGGCATCAAAGTCGTCAGTATCGACCGGCTCGCTGAACACATTCTCGTCGGCATCGGCGTGCATTATCGCTTCCGGAACGCTGATTTGCAGGATGTCGTTGTTGCGTTGGGGCGAGCATACCGTTACCTTTCCTACGCCAACTCGCAGACATGCCCTCGTTGCCAATACGGCTGCGCCGGCCATGCCATAGCTGCCGGCCACCAAGAGCGCGTGTCCCATGTCGCCTTTGTGCGCCGTGCAGGGCCTACGCAGCAGTTTTTGCCGCACGTCTTGCTCTTCTACGATGGTGTAAGTCGCGTCCGTCTTGTTGATAAACTCCTCGGACAACCGGATGTCCAGCACCTTCACGCGGCCAAGAAAGCATTGCATGTCGGGCAGCATCATGGCCAGTTTCTTTTGTTGTAGCGTCAAGGTTAGGTTGGCCTTGACGATATGTGAGCGCACGTTGAACGTGTTGTCCTCGGGCAGCAGTCCCGATGGTAGGTCGATACTCACCACCTGACAAGGCGACTGATTGATGTATTTCACCAGCGAGGCAAAGCCGCCGTTGAGCGGTTTGTTAAGTCCCGAACCAAAAAGACCATCCACCACCAGGGTGTCAGCGTCCAGTGTGGGCGGCTCAAAGTTGAGCGTAATCTCCTTGAACAGGTCTGCTTTTTTCGCCTCTACGATGCGTTTCTTGTTAATGGCACAGTCTTCCGACAGCTTGTTGCTGGTGTTGAACAGGTAAACACTCACCGTGTAACCTTTTTCCGTCAGCATGCGAGCCACGGCCAGCGCATCGCCTCCGTTGTTTCCCGGACCGGCAAACACCACGACGGGCGTGCGGTTGGTCCACTCATCGGTAATGGCTTGGGTTAAAGCCTGTGCTGCGCGTTCCATCAAGTCGATGCTTTTAATGGGTTCGTGCGCAATGGTATGTTGGTCAAGCTCATGTATCTGAGCACTTGTAAATATCTTCATCCTTGCAAAAATACAAAAATAATACCAATGCATGGGCATGGGCTGTCCTATTTTTCGTTAATTTGAATCAAAATGGGGCATCCGTTTTTACGGCTCTTTCATTGAAGGATAATATTGTTGAACAGCAAATGTAACAAATGTAAGTGAATGAAGTAAACAAGACAATGAATGCAAGCGTTCTGCCAATGAAACAAATCTATCGGCATGAACATGCTGCATGTGTTTGCCAAATTCGTTTGATTAGGTGAACGCTGGCGTTCATTGATTTCAAACAATCGAATTTGTTTTATTGGTTCAATTCGTTGTTGAAACAAATGATTGATATGCGGATGAAAAACAAAGTCATAGCTTTTGGCCAGCAAACTCATTGCTATTGGCCGCCAAGCTCAATGCAATTGGCCGGCAAACTCAATGCTATTGAAAGGTGATAGTAACTCGTTGATTTACAAATTGATAAAAAGTTGGTGGGCGAGGCGGTGGGAACATAATGGCCAAAAAAATATCCCTGCAATCCCGAAGGATTACAGGGAAACACCCCAGTGGGCGTTGATGGATTCGAACCGCCGACCCTCTGCTTGTAAGGCAGATGCTCTAAACCAGCTGAGCTAAACGCCCTTGCTACTTGAAGTAAGCGGGTGCAAAGATATGCCTTTTTCTGATAACCTCCAAACTTTTGATTATATTTTTTTGCGTTGAGTTCAATTTGATGTACCTTTGCAGATGATAATCAATTAAAAAAAGGAATAAATAATGGAAAAAGTAGTGAGTGGAATACGCCCGACAGGTTATTTACACCTGGGAAATTATTTCGGTGCAGTGAAGAGCTTCATAGAGATGCAGGACAAGTATGATTGCATGTTTTTCATTGCAGACTGGCATTCATTGACCACTCGACCCAAACCAGAAGACATACAAGACAGCGCACGCATCATTTTGGCTGAATATCTTGCCTGCGGCATCGATCCCCAAAAGGCTCCCATCTATGTTCAGAGTGACGTGAAAGAAACGCTGGAATTGTATCTTTACCTCAACATGAACGCTTATATCGGCGAATTGGGGCGCGTCACCACGTTTAAGGAGAAGGCGCGTCAGCAGCCCGACAACGTCAATGCGGGGCTCTTTACATACCCAACGCTCATGGCAGCCGACATCTTGCAGCATCGGGCAAAGAAGGTTCCGGTAGGTAAAGATCAGGAACAAAACATGGAAATGGCGAGAAAGTGCGCCTCGCGCTTCAACAGAATCTATGGCGTTGACTTCTTTCCTGAACCGCAAAACTTCTATTTCAACTCGCAGGCTTTGAAGGTACCTGGCCTGGATGGAAGTGGAAAAATGGGGAAGAGCACCGGAAACTGCATCTATCTGCACGATGATGACAAGACCATCTCGAAGAAAGTGATGAAGGCCGTTACGGACAGTGGCCCCGAGAAGGCCAACAGTGAGAAGCCGGAAGTGATAGAAAATCTGTTCACGTTCTTGCGAATTTGCTCGACACAAGACACATACGACTATTTTGATGAGAAGTGGAACGATTGCAGCATTCGCTACGGAGACCTGAAAAAACAGATCGCAGCGGATATCTGTGCGACGGTAGCTCCCATCAGAGAGAAGATTAACGAATACATTTCGAATAAGGAGTTGCTGGACAAGATAGCCAAAGAGGGTGCCGACCGGGCGCGCGAGAGTGCCAGCGCTACCTTGAAAGAGGTGCGTAGAATCATTGGATTCAGGTCATAACAGGTCTGACGAAGGCTGCATGAATACCGAAAGCGGGGGCGTTCCAACATTTGGAACGCCCCCGCTTTCAGTTATATTCTTACCTGCCAAGACCTGCGGCATCGGCAGAAAATCGTTGCGTTACTTCGCCACACCCTCGTTCTCGGGTGCCTTGTCAATCAGATCCATGAACTGGTCGAGCTTCGGTGTGATGATGATTTGCGTACGGCGGTTGCGCTGTTTGCCCAATTCCGTGTTGTTGCTTGTCAGCGGATTGTACTCACCACGGCCGCCGGCAGTCATTCGTTTAGGATCAACACCATAGTGGCTTTGCAAGAACTGCACCACGCTCGATGCGCGAAGGGTTGACAAATCCCAGTTGTTGCGGATGTTTTTCATCAGCGGACTGTTTTGGTTTACCGGCACGTTGTCCGTGTTTCCCTCTACCAAGACATCGTAATCCTTGTAGTCCATGATGATTTTGGCAATCTTGCTCAGCGTCTCTGCAGCACGGTCATTAATCTCGTAAGAGCCGCTCTTGTACAGCATATTGTCGGCTAAGCTGATGTATACCACGCCCTTGAGCACCTGAACGTCAACCTCTTTCAACTCCTCACGACTCAAAGAACGAGTGAGGTTGTTGGTCAGCACCATGTTCAGCGAGTCTGATTTTGACTTCACTTCCACCAAATGACGGATGTATTGGTTTGACTCATTAATCTGATCAACCAGCTTGGAGATGTTGATGTTGTTGGAGCTGGTGTTCAATAAGCTCTTGTCCAGTGACTTATGTAAGTCAGCATAGTTTTTCTTTTGCTGTGCAAGTTGTTCCTCCAGCGAGGTAACGCGAGCCTGTGCGGCAGCCAGTTGTTCCTTGGCTGTCATGTAGTTGTTCGTCAACTCCCGGTTCTCCGTTTGACAATTCTCTAAATCTTTCTTGCTGGCACAGCCTGTGACAAGTAATGTTGCGGCCAACAAGGGTAATATAAAAGCATTTTTCTTCATCATGATTTTATTGTTTTATTCAGTTTAAAATCTTCTTTTCGTGCGTGTCTGGCTCTTGGGTGAACGCCATTTTAAGCCTGTTTGGGCACACGGTTCTTTTGCCAAATATACATATAATGACGGCAAAGGCAATGAGAAGTAAACCGAAATTAAAATATTTTAACCGCTTAAGCCGTTATTTATTGAGCGTTAACACGTTATACGAATGCCGATTGCTGTGTTTATTTTACAATTTGCCATATTCTGCTTGCCTTTCTTCTGTCATCAACTTTGATGAGTGTCGTATGATTACAGCAGCAGTTTTCGGGCGAACTCCCATACCACAATGCCTGCGGTGACCGAAACATTAAGCGAGTGTTTGGTGCCAAACTGCGGTATTTCCAGACATCCGTCGCATGCATCCACGGTGTCTTGGTGCACGCCTTTCACTTCATTGCCAAACACTACGGCGTAACGTAGACTGCGGTCAACGGACAAATGTTGCAGTTTGGTGGAGCCAACCACCTGTTCGATGGCGTAAACACAATATCCCCTTTCCCTCAAATCTTCCACCGCTTGGGTGGCCGATGCGAAGTACCGCCAGTCCACACTATCCTCTCCACCCAAGGCAGTCTTGTGTATCTCGGGGTGTGGAGGGGTGGCCGTGATGCCGCAGAGGTACACCGCTTCAACCCGAAAAGCATCGCACGAGCGGAATACCGAGCCCACATTATATAAGGAACGCACGTCGTCGAGCACGACGATGAGTGGTAGTTTGTCGGCCGCTTTGAAGTCTTTGACCGACAACCGCTGCATTTCTATGGTCTTTAGTTTTCTCAATTTGTTTACCATTTTAATGAAACTAGTACGCCATCGGGATCGTTTTCAAATTGAACGAGCAGTGTTTTGCTGCTCGCATCCCATGTGTGACGGGCTTTCTCGCCGCTGATTTCCACCAGTTTGGGCTGCTTGGGTAGCAACACCCGCATCATGTTCGTGGTGTTCTTGGGGCTTTTCGCTACGAACGAGTAGCTCTTCTGGGTGCGTTTTTCGTCATATACGCGTGCCGCTCCAGCCAATACTTGCGGTTGTCTCTTGTTCTTGATGCGGTTGATGTTGTACAGGAAAGCCTGCTCTCCAGGTCTAACTGTTTTGCTGAAAAGTATCGGTAACTGCGGATCAAACAAATCGATGAACTGGCCTTTGGCTGTGTAGGGCTGGTTGCTGACGACGTTTTCGTCGATGACAGACACCAAATCATAGTTGCCACGTGACAGGGTAAAGACATTCTTCCATTGCAATTGTCCACCCTTGGCATCGTTTGCGTAGGCTTTTTTCACGGTGTCGACCAGTTTGCTGTCACCATTTGCCTGCAAAACAAACTCCTTCGGGTCCTGACGAATCACGTAAACGGCACCTTTCCCTACGGCATAGCGTCCTTCTGTGGCATTCTTTGGCATAGACATCAGTTCGAAGAGATGCTGTGAAGGTGCCGAATAAGAGTTGCCATGTTGGTTCCACCACTCCAATACCCGCTGGAAAGGATCATCGTCTCTGCCGCTATAAACCAGTACACCACCTTGCTTTACCCAGTTGGCGATGTACTGGTGAGCCTTGCTGTCGAGAGGTTTCATGTTGGAATACGACATCAGCAGCACCTTTGTATGCTTCCAGGTGTCGGGATATCCCGTGTTTTCTATATGTACGATGTTCACTGGAACGCCGCGTTTGATGAAGGGTAAAGCCTCTCCATAGAAGTTGGAAAGCTGTGGATCGTCATATCCTTCAATCGGTTTGGGAGCGCGTTGGAACATCAAGGAGTTGGCCATCAGCACGCTGATGCCTTGCGATCCGCTCACTTGATTATTGGACAGCGGCATGTGGTTCAACGTGTTAATCATCACTTGCATCTGCGTAGAGTAGAATCGTGGTATGTTAGCTCGCTCGTTGCTGTTGGCGCTGACGCGATAAAGTCCTTCATATATGCGGTCGGGCCACGGCATCACCTCATAGTTGTTGTTGCGTGGATAGAGCAGTTTGGCTGTGAATGTGGCCTGATAGTTGCGCTTGTAGTCGTCCCAATCTTTCGCTCTGTCCTCGATGGGATCGGTCAGGAAGAAGACTTTTCGTTTGGTAGGTGCCGTCATCGACTCCATACATCCGTATTCAAGAAAAGCTGTTTCGAACACCCTTTCTTTGGCTTTGCCGTTAAAATAGTTGGGTTCGCGTGACGTTCCGGTCCATACTTGTGCGATATATCCATCCACACAATCCATCGAAGCCAGACTGGCTTCGGGGCTGACGATGGACCATTGTGAATAGTTGAGCAGCGAATGGGTGGGTACATAGCATCTCACGTTCATGCCTTTGCTTTGACCGTATGCCTTTGCATAGGTGAAACAGTCTTCCAAAGCCTTGTAGTACAGGTGATATTTCAGTTTGTTTGAAAGGTATGTATTCTCCGCTGAAAGATGCTGAGGCCGCCAATCGAAACCGTAATAGTTCTTCCATTCTTTCTTGAAAGCATCGCTATAGCCGGCACGAGCCCAGTATTCAGGCTCTTCAAGGAAGATGGCATCAATGCCTGCGTCAATGGCTCGTTTGATCTGAGTTTGCTTGAAATAGGTCAAAAAGTTGTCGTTGGGAACAATGTAGGGAACCAAATGTCCATGCCAGATGGAGTCTCCGTTTTGCTCAACCTGTCCTTCATCGATGTGCCACCGACTGTCCCACTTACCTGTAAAGTAGTCTTGATATTCGCCCCAAGCGATGCCTGTCATGAAATGGGTGACGTATCCACGGTCGCGCCACGACTTGACACGCTCTTCAAAGGTCATTCCTTTGTGTACTTGGGTGCCATAACACATCACCACATCGGCACGGATGTCGGTGACGGGTTTCCATTGTGCGGCCGTTTGAAACGTTGTTTTTTCGCGTTTTACTTGTCCGTTGGTCGTTGCAGAGCTGATGAGCAAGGCCAAGATAATCAATAGGTGTTTCATGATGTGTTGGTTTTTGTGTTGGTTTTTGTTTTTATATTTGGAGGTGGCAGCCTGTCAATTCTTGGCTTGGAAGGCCAGCGCATACATCTTCATCTGCTTAACCATTGCCAGTAAGCCATTGGCTCGGGTGGGGGATAGATGCTCATGAAGGCCGATGCGGTCGATGAAATAGAGTTCTGCATCCATGATTTCCTGGGGCGTATGCCCGCTGACCACGCGGATGAGCAGTGCTATGATGCCCTTAACGATGAGCGCATCACTGTCGGCAGTGAAGTACAACTTGCCTTCTTTCTCATCGCATTGAAGCCAAACGCGACTCTGACAGCCGTCAATGAGATTCGATTGGGTTTTGTATCGTTCGTCTAATGGCTCCAATTCATTGCCCAAGTCGATGAGCATTTGGTACTTGTCCATCCAGTCGGACAGCTCTGAAAAATCTTCTATTACTTCGTCTTGCAATTCGTTGATGGTCATAAAAAGAGGGATTTTACTTTGAACATTGAACTTTGAACATTGAACTTTTTGGTTTGTTCACGTTGAACATTGAACTTTGAACATTGAACTTTATGGTCAGTTTACTTTGAACATTGAACTTTGAACATTGAACTTTGAGATTTGAACTTTATGATTTGTTCACGTTGAATTTTTGGGGGTTGAACAATATCATGCAGCAAACAAGCTAATCACTCCCCTCCCTTTCGGGGAGGGGTTGGGGGAGAGGCCGTCATTTTTAGACATCCCGTTTCACCGCACTTACTATCTTGAATAGCTTGTCATTGGGGCGCACTTTGTCGGGAACGGCAATGGAGATGCGCCATCCTTTCTCGGCCTTTTGTACCGGTTTCAGCTCATAGCGTATCTCATTGGCGTCGAAATACATCACGCCCGTGGTGGGTCCCGTGATGAGTAGATGCTCACCCACTTCTATTTCAGCGGCTTCAATGGCCAACTCTGCCACGCCAAGGTTAGAGAAATACTTCACCACCTTGCCCACCAAGACCTTTTTCTCGGTAGCCTTGTTGCCATATTCTTTGGTCCATTCGCCCAGCTTCTGACCCTGGTAATAGCCGTCCCAGAATCCTCTGTTGAAGACAGCGGACAGTCGTTTGTCCCAAACATCTTTCTTTTTTTCGGTGAAAGTGCCGTCAATAACCGAATGAATGGCTTCTTTGTAGCACGTCACCACATTGTACACATACTCTGGTCCGCGTGCCCTGCCCTCGATTTTGAACACCCGAACGCCCGCGTCCATCATGAGGTTAATGAAGCGAACGGTCTTCAAGTCCTTCGGGCTCATGATATATTTGTTGTCAATCTCCAGCTGGTTGCCCGTCTCGTTGTCGGTAACGGTGTATGAACGGCGACATATTTGTACGCATTCACCACGGTTAGCCGAGCGGTTGGCGTCGTGAAGACTCATGTAACACTTGCCGCTGATTGCCATGCAGAAGGCACCATGACAGAACATCTCAATGCGGATGAGCTCGCCACGGGGGCCGCAGATGTGCTGTTCGACAATCTGTTGGTGAATCTCTTTCACCTGTTTTAGGTTCAATTCGCGGGCTAATACCACTACACCGGCAAAGCGAGCGTAAAACTTCAGGGCCTCGATGTTGGAGATGTTGAGTTGGGTGGAGAGGTGCACTTCTACCTCTTTCTCCACGCAATAAGTCATCACGGCCACGTCACTGGCAATCACTGCCGATATCTGGGCATCCTTTGCTGCATCGATTATCTTGCGCATGATTGGGATATCCTCGCCGTAAATCACCGTGTTCACCGTGAGATAGGTCTTGATGCCGTGTGCCTTGCACGTTTCGGCGATGTCGTGCAGGTCGTCAATCGTAAAATGATTGGCAGAGTGTGAACGCATGTTGAGCTGGCCGATGCCGAAGTATACCGCTCCTGCTCCAGCCTGAATGGCGGCTGCAAGGCTCTCTCTGGACCCCACGGGTGCCATGATTTCAAAGTCTGATAACTGATGCTTCATACATGCAAAGTTACGCTTATTTGTAATAACTGCAAAGTAAAGCTGTGCGATTTGTTCGGTTTTTGTATTATCTTTGCACTATGATGAGAAAGATACTCTTGTTTGTGTGTAGCACTTTGGTTTTAATTTCGGCTTGCAGAAATGGTCATCAGTCGAACGAAGTGCGGCATCATCAGTTCAAAACGGATGTGATGTTGAAGGCCACTCCCGTACAGAACCAGGGAAGCAGTTCGCTTTGTTGGGCGTATGCCATGCTGGGAACCATCGAATCGGAACGGTTGATGTTGGGCGACTCGGTCAACTTGTCGGTTGATTATCTCGCCCGAATGTTGCTGAAAGAGCAGGCTCGTGAAGCTTTCTTTGCAGGAGGAAGAAAGCAGGTGTCGCTTCGTGGGACGGCATCGATGGCTCTTCGTTTGCTGGAAAGATATGGCATGTTGCATGAGGACACGTATCCTGGTCAGCAAGTGAATTACAATGTGTTGGCCAGAAAGGTGCAGTTGGCGGCCTCGCGGTCAGCAAGTCTGCAGAAAATGGATGGCCTTGTGGATGAAATATTGGACGCTGAAGTTGGTTTCATGCCGCGGTTTGTCTTTTTCAGGCATGCTGAATATACGCCAAAACAGTTTGCTCACAGCGTTTGTCTGCCTCATGAATATCTCTCATTAACCAGTTTTACGCACCATCCCTACGGTCATTCGTTTGCTTTGGAGATACCCGATAATCGGTACCGCGATACCTTTATGAATGTACCCCTGGACACATTGATGGCACATGTCAAGAGGGCTTTGCAGACGGGGCATTCTGTTTGCTGGGAAGGGGATATCAGCGAGCCGGGATTTTCGTTTGCACAGGGCGTGGCTAAGTTGCCCAATGAATCCGTAAACGTTACGCCAGCAGTGCGACAAAGGCAGTTTGAAACACTGAAAACTACTGACGACCATTGTATGGTATTGGTGGGATTGGCGCACGATAAGCGAGGAAATACTTACTATATTGCTAAAAATTCGTGGGGTAAGAACAATCCTTTTGGCGGATATATGTATCTCAGTGACAATTATCTGCGTTTGAAAACGGTGGCTGTTTACATGAGTCAGGCGGCCTATGGGGTGCGATAACCCTTTGTAACAACAGGAGTTGGGCTGCACGACACATTAGAAAACAAAAAAAGGGGCATGCGAATCGATTGCATGCCCCTTAACTTTTGCTTATCAAATGCCTATGCATCAATGTTCGCATAGGTTGCGTTCTGCTCAATAAATTCACGACGTGGCTCCACGTCATCACCCATAAGCATGGAGAATATCTCGTCTGCATCGGCTGCATTCTCGATAGTAACCTGTTTCAACAGACGGGTCTTTGGATCCATGGTCGTTTCCCATAATTGTTCAGGGTTCATCTCACCAAGACCTTTGTATCGCTGCGTGTGAATGCTCTTGCTGTCTTCCTCGCCCTGGGCGTACTTGTCTATGAAGGCCTGTCGTTGCTGTTCGGTGTAGCAATATTCGCTGGCCTTGTTCTTGTAAGTACACTTGTAAAGCGGTGGGGTAGCGATGTAGAGGTGCCCTTCTTCGATGATTTTGGGCATGAAGCGATAGAACAGTGTCATGATGAGTGTGTCGATGTGCGAACCATCGACGTCGGCATCGGTCATGATGATAATCTTGTCGTAGCGCAGCTTGTCGATATTGGCCTCTCGGTCGTCCTCTCCTTCTACGCCAAAGCGCACACCGATGCTCTGAATGATGTTCATCACCGACTCGGCCTCAAACACTCTGTGCCATTGAACCTTTTCCACGTTCAGAATTTTACCACGCAATGGCAATATGGCTTGCGTGTATCGGTCGCGTCCTTGTTTAGCCGATCCACCTGCGGAGTCACCCTCCACCAGGAATATCTCACAATCTTTCGGGTCTTTGTTTGAGCAGTCAGCCAGTTTGCCTGGCAGTCCTCCGCCGCTCATAACGTTCTTACGCTGAACGCTCTCGCGCGCTTTTCGTGCCGCAATACGTGCCGTAGCTGCCAAAACCACCTTCTCACAGATTTGTTTTGCCTCGGTAGGATGCTCTTCCAGATAGTTGGTAAGTGCTTCGCCAACAGCTTGTTGTACTGCTCCAGATACCTCACTGTTGCCCAATTTGGTCTTGGTTTGTCCCTCAAACTGGGGCTCTGCCACCTTAATAGATATCACAGCGGTAAGTCCTTCACGGAAGTCTTCACCGGCAATCTCTATCTTTGCCTTTTCAATTTGCTTTGAAATGGCGGGGTCGTTGTCTGCATACGTCTTCAACGTGCGTGTCAGTGCGGCGCGAAAACCTGTGAGGTGCGTACCGCCCTCTATGGTGTTAATGTTGTTAACGTATGAGTGTATGTTTTCAGAATAGTCGGTATTGTACATGATGGCCACCTCGATGGGGATGCCTTGCTTCTCTGTTTTCAGGTAGATGACATCGTCAAATAGG
>URFI01000015.1 GCA_900547085.1 uncultured Prevotella sp. | reverse complement strand
TGCGTTTCATGGAATTGACTGGACACTCAAAACACCTCGTTCGCAGGCCTCACAACTCAATTACGACTCTAAAGAACGAATAGGTGCTATCTACGGTATGGTGACACTTACTTCGCCAATCTATGAGTTAGTAGCTGGATTTCGTGCCGAGCATACCAACCAACTATACACAATGTTGCAACGTTTTGAGACAACGGGTTCTCTTGGTGAACAGTCGTATTGGGATTATCTGCCGTCTGTTTCATTTCGCTGGACATTTAAGGGCAAGATGAATCTTCGTTTCAGTTATTACAAAAGCATCAACCGCCCAGGATTCTATGAACTTGTGCCTTATCAGGTGGATGGTGAGGACTACACAGAGAAGGGTAATCCGTTATTAAAATGTGCACGTATTGACAACCTCGACCTGCGTTGGGAGTGGTTACCATCGCAAGATGAACAGGTGCTTTTGGGTGTTTTTTATAAGTATCTCAAAGACCCGATTGAGACAACTTTTGACGTAGACCAGCGTCAGGGTAACGCCAGCTACTATATGCCTCAAAACCTTGGTAACGCTAGAAACTATGGTATAGAGCTTGATGTGGTGAAGTATATCCGTCACTTTGGATTCAAGGCCAACTATACTTATACGCATTCAGCCATCACCACTACCAAGAAACGCTATACTGCAAAGAATCAAGTAGAGAATGTTGACCAAACGAGGCCACTTATCAATCAGGCACCACATACCGCTAATTTATCTTTGCTTTATAAAGATACGCAACATGGGTGGAATGGACAATTGGCAGCAGCCTATACTGGGACACAACTCGTATTAGTATCTCCATATTTTGATTCTGACGAGTGGGAGAAGCACCTCTTTTCGCTTGACCTGAGTGCTGAGAAGCGTTTCAATAATGGCATATCCTTATTTGTTAAAGCCAATAACCTGCTCAACTCCAAGCGCGAACGATACCTAAAAACCGTTAATGAGTTTAATACCAAGATACCAGGACAACCCAACGACCGTACCATTGTAGGAACCTACAAATATGGACGCACATTTCTGGTTGGAGTGAGAGTAAATTTGTAATTATCAACTTTTGTAAAATTCAATATGAAGAGATTTAATTTTTTTGTAAGCATATTAGCTGTAACCCTTATGGGAGGCATGAGTTCGTGTGAGAATGAAAACATTAATCCATACGATTACGCTGCCAAAACCGATACGATAACCATCAATACAGGTGACGCAAATACAGTGAAGACTACCATTGCCTCTTATCCCACAGGCTCTATTGTTTGGTCACATGACACAACACTCACCTCTTCGTTCAAGATTCCTGCTGGTGCTTCCCTCTATATCGAGCCTGGCGTGAAGGTCACGGTCAGCTCTAAGCCCTTGGAAGATCATCCTATAGAGATTGTGGCATTAGGAAACCTTTACGCTATGGGCACGAAAGAAAAGCCCGTAGTTATCAGCTCGGATACGGGCAAGCCCAACGACTGGGGTGGTATCATCTGTGGATACGATTGTGAAGAGGTGGTGTTAAGTCATACAGAGATAGCCCATGCTGGTGCTACTCCAACGGAAAGTTCCCTTTCTTTTCAAAACAAATTGTTCAAGACCACCATTGATGGCGGGGTTCCTGCCTTCCATTTCTGCAATACCAAAGGTCGCTTTGCTGTCGTTAACTGTTTCTTCCATGACAATTACAATGACCAGACTTATTTTACAGGTGGTAATGGAATTATTTATAGGTCCGTGTTTGCCGATAGTGGTAACGAGAGTGATGGCGGTGAGGCCATCAATGTGAAATCGGGATGTATACTCGACATTGCTTACAACCTGATATACAATGCCTGTACCAATGCGTTTAAGCTTTCAGGGTCGGGTGTGGAGAAGAACTTTGCATCGAAGCTTGTCATCTATAACAATACAGCTATTGACTGTGGATGGCGCCGAACGAAGAATAAGAAAGGTGGAAATGTATGGATTGAGAAAGCTATTGCGCCCGTTTTTGTGAATAATTTACTGGTTGACAACCGCTATGGAATCCGTCAACCCAGTAAGAATGGAGCTGATATCGACAATAGTGTGCTTTCTCCCAATTATTTCTTTGCATCCACAAATACAGGAGTAAAGCAACAGGGCAAAGACTTCAAGATGATTGTTTGGGATGACAACAATCTCACCAGTCATGCTCCAGAGGATTTATCCAAATTATTTATTAAGTTTACTCAAAATGATAAGATGAATATCAACTGTGAGAGCGATGACCCTGCCAATGGGGCTCCCTTGAAATGGAACCCCGCATGGGACTTTCATCTTCAGCCTGGCGCGCCTCAACTCACTGGTGCACTTTCGGCAGTGAAGTCTAATTTTCCCAGCGGATTGGCTTTCTTTGGCATGAAGAGGGTAAAATGGATAAGCAATACTGATGACCAAAACTATTATTTCTCTTCATCCGTGGCCAGTAACTTCTTTGGAGCATTTGGAGCAAAATAAACATCAATCAACATGAAAATGAACAAGTTTTTCAAACAGATACTATTTGTTGTCACCTTACTTTTGCCTTTCATTTCCTCTCAGGCGCAACCCCCTGCTGATTGGAAACAAATGAAAGCTGATGTCAACCTGTATTGGGTGAATGATATGGGACGTAATGGCTATTACGACCAGAAAACCATAGCCCAGTTGATGGGTACCATGGCGGAGACTGTTGGACCCGAGGCAGTGATTGCTGTAGGTGATATTCATCATTTCAACGGCGTGCAAAGCGTTACCGATCCTTTGTGGATGACAAATTATGAGCTAATCTATTCTCATCCAGAGCTGATGTGTTTTTGGTATCCTGTTTTGGGTAATCACGAATATCGTGGCAATACCCAAGCTGTACTCAATTATGCTCATGTGAGCCGTCGATGGGCAATGCCAGCTCGTTACTACTCCAAAGTATTCGAAGGTGATGGCTGTACGGTGCGAATCGTATTTCTTGACACTACTCCCCTTATCAGTAAATACCGAAAGAATACCGAAACTTATCCTGATGCTCATTTACAAAACCTTGAACAAGAGCTGGCATGGCTGGACAGTACGTTGACTGCTGCACACGAAGATTGGGTGATCTGTGTGGGACATCATCCCATCTATGCGCAGACTTCCAAGTCGGACAAAGAACGTGCCGACATGCAGAAATATCTTTTGCCCGTGCTTCAGCGACATTCCAATGTGGCGGTATATGGCTGTGGTCATATACACAACTTTCAATATATCAAGAAGAAAGGTGACAATATTAATTATTGGGTCAACTCTGCAGCAGCTCTCTCACGCCCTGTACAGCCAACAGACGGAACCCGTTGGTGCGATGGGTCCACAGGATTTACAGTGATTAGTGCCAACAAACAACAACTCACCCTCTATGCCATCAACAAGGAAGGTAAGATTCTCTACACCCTTCCTGTGAAAAAGTAGCTATCTTGGTTGCATTACATGTTTTTTATCGAACAATCTATATGCCTACGTGTCCGTGAACGAGCGTAGGCATATAGTTTATTTGTCTATGACTCCAAAGTCATAATCTGCACCAAACATTTCCGCCGAGGCAGAGTCCACATCTAACTTGTAGAGGCCTCTTTTAATTCGTGCTGCTAACTTTCTCTTCTGGATATGATATCCGTGTGTGGTAAATGGCCTTCAGTCGTTCTATCAATACCTGCTTGGCTTGCAACACATCCCTAAAGGTAATGGGACAATCGGTGAAGGCACCGCGCTTCACTTGTCCGTCAATGATTTTGTTGGTAAGCTCTGTGATGCTCTCTTCCGTGTACTCGGGAAGTGAACGGGAGGCAGCCTCAACAGAGTCGGACATCATCAATATGGCTTGTTCGCGCGTGAAAGGATCGGGTCCCGGATAGGAGAATGGTGCAGGATCTACCTCCTCATCGGGATGTTCATTCTTGTATTGTATGTAAAAATAACTGGCCGTGCTGGTGCCATGATGGGTCAGGATGAAGTCTTTGATAAAGGATGGCAGGTTGTTTTGCTCAGCCAATTTCACGCCATCAGGCACATGACTCACGATGATGCGAGCACTCTCCTTCGGCGATAGGCCATCGTGTGGGTTAGCTCCCACTTGATTTTCGGTGAAAAAAGCGGGGTTGTTCATTTTCCCAATGTCATGATACAGGGCGCCGGTACGTACCAGTAGGGCGTTGGCCTCAATTTTATTGGCAATCTCAGCGGCCAGGTTAGCCACGGTAATGGAGTGCTGGAAGGTGCCGGGAGCTATCTCGCTGAGGTCGCGAAGGATGCCCCGATTGGTGTTGGACAGCTCGAATAGCGTGACATTGGACGTGAAGCCAAACATCTTTTCGATGACATACATCAGCGGATAAGACAGCAACAGCAGTACGGCATTAGCCGCAAAGTGGTAATACATGTCGATGTCGAGCTTGTCGAGCGAGCTGTTTTGCATGAGCTGCAGCGCGAAATAAACCACCGCATACGACAGTCCTACGAGGATAGCTGTCTTGAATACCTGCGAGCGTTGTGTGAGTTCGCGTAGGGAATAGATGGCTACCAGGGCCGCAACGATTTGCATAATGATGAATTCGTACTGATATTTCACCGCCGCTGCACAGATTAGAATGATGATGCACTGTGTGACGAAAGCCGTTCTTGAATCCATGAACATGCGCACGAAGATGGCTGCGGTGGCCAAGGGCAAGATGTACACGCTGAACAAACTGTGTTTCATCATCAGTGATACAAGAATGGGAAACAGCGCGATGAGTACGTAAAGCATCATGATGCTGCGCGGCTTGCTGAAATAATCTTTGCGGAAAAGCGACAGATAGACCGTGAACAGAATGATGAGGATGCTGACATAGAGCAGTTGACCATAGAAAGTGGTCTTGGTTTCTTGGTCAGAAACGTTTCTGCGCTTCATCTCTCGCTCGTATGAGTTTAATACCCGATAGGTGTATTCGTCAACAATGTCACCCCGGTCGATAATCTTTTGTCCGCTGATCATCATGCCGCTGGCTATCGGAATGCTACTCAAAAGGTCGTTGAGTTCCGTTTCACTCCGGTCTTTGTCATAAATCAAGTTGGGCTGTAGGTAGAAGTTAAGGTTGCATCGCTGCAACAATTGGCGATAAGGAGCCAACTTGTTGTCGGCAAACAGCTGTTCGTAGGCCGACAAGGTAGAGTAAACGCAATTGACTTGGACGCTCTGTGCCGCCTTGCCATTCACCACTCTGACCATGTTGGTCGAGTCTTTTGCGAACCGATTATATTCGGGTGTGTTGATAATGCCTGCCTGATAGAGGCGATGGAAACGATCCAAAAGGATGTGCATGTAGGCCGCTGGCAAGCCTGGCACGCCCAACTTGAAGTCGTTCTTGAATCGTTCTATCTGCTCTTTCTCAACACTTGCCTTGTAATTGAAGTAGGGTTGGAAATACTGCATCAGCGAGTCTTTCTCCTGTTGGATGGCCTCATCTGTCTTATAAATGGGGAAATCGAAGGTGGCAATGAATGAATGATACATCCAAGGCTTGTCCACATCGTAATGAAACTGCTGCGACGTGTCGCGTGGAAGGCTCCATACAATGAGCACAACGGTGACCACCACGAGCATAATCCTCGTTAATATGCTTTGCCAGTTTTGCGATTCTGTTATGTTAAGTTTACTCATTTTGTCACAAAAAATAGGTATCTTGTTCTGAAACGTGTTGATGGATGGGATGTAATCCCTATAAGGCTCGTATATGTGCCATGAACCTTTTGTCTGTTCATGATACAGGGTCTTTCGGCCTACTATCATGCGAAAATACAAAAAAAATACGGCATACTGCAAAAAAATGACTACTTTTGCACAAAATTTAATATCTTATCTTCATTTATTTAAAATGGCAGAAAGAAAAGTAAGGGTGCGTTTTGCACCCAGTCCTACCGGTGCTTTACATATTGGTGGAGTACGAACAGCGTTGTATAATTATCTTTTCGCACGTCAACATGGTGGCGATCTCGTGTTTAGAATCGAGGACACCGACTCTCATCGTTTCGTTCCTGGAGCCGAAGAATATATCCTTGAGTCATTCAAATGGTTGGGCATCCAGTTTGATGAAGGCGTTTCTTTCGGCGGAGAGCATGGGCCCTACCGTCAAAGCGAGCGTCGCGAGATTTACAAGACGTACGTTCAGCAGTTGCTGGATGCAGGTAAGGCTTATTATGCTTTTGACACTCCGGAGGAGTTGGAGGCCAAAAGAAACGAATTAAAAAACTTCCAATATGATGCTCATACGCGCATGCAGATGCGTAATTCATTAACAATGACGCCCGATGAGTGCCAACAACGCATCGCGGATGGTGAGCAGTATGTGGTGCGCTTCTTGGTAGAACCCGGTCGTGAGATACATGTACAAGACTTGATTCGTGGCGAAGTGATTGTCAAGAGCGACATCCTTGATGACAAAGTGTTGTACAAGAGTGCAGACGAACTCCCCACTTACCATCTGGCCAACATTGTTGACGACCATCTGATGGAGATTACTCACGTCATCCGAGGTGAGGAATGGTTGCCCAGCGCGCCCCTCCATGTGTTGCTCTACGAGGCGTTTGGCTGGACCGACACCATGCCTTCGTTTGCCCATCTGCCCCTGTTGCTGAAACCGGAAGGCAAGGGTAAACTGTCAAAACGTGATGGTGATCGGCTGGGATTCCCTGTCTTTCCGCTCGAATGGCACGACCCCAAGACGGGTGAAGTGTCGTCAGGATTCCGCGAGAGCGGTTATTTCCCCGAGGCAGTGGTTAACTTCCTGGCCCTTTTGGGATGGAATCCGGGAACCGATCAGGAGCTGTTCTCACTCAACGAGTTGGTTGATGCTTTTGACATCACGCGCTGTTCCAAGGCCGGAGCCAAGTATGATTACCAGAAAGGCATTTGGTTCAACCACGAATACATGTTGCAGAAGAGTGATGATGAGATAGCCGATCTCTTCGCACCCATCGTTGCCAACAACGGCGTAGATGAGTCGATGGATCGTATCCGGCAGGTGGTTCACATGATGAAAGACCGTGTCGACTTCGTTAAAGAGCTTTGGCCGTTGTGTTCTTTCTTCTTCGTAGCACCGCTGGAGTACGACATGAAGACGGTTCGCAAGCGTTGGAAACCCTATTCGGTAGAGCAGATGACCGAGTTGGCCGACTTACTGGAAGGCCTTGACGATTTCTCCATTGAGAATCAAGAGCAGCATGTCATGAACTGGGTCAAGGAGAAAGATTATAAACTGGGTGATGTTATGAATGCGTTCCGTTTGACTTTGGTCGGAATAGGCAAAGGCCCGGGCATGTTCGATATCTCGGCTTTCCTGGGTAAGAACGAAACATTAAGGCGTTTGCGTAAGGCCATTGAGGAGATTCCCACTGTGGCTTCCCATCTTGCCTGACGCAAAAACGCTGAATAGGAAAACCTCTTTGCATCGTGTATCAAGTAGCCATATACCTCTATCTGTGCGGTGTTGCCGTGGCCAGTATCTTCAGTAAGAAAGTAAAGAAGATGTGGAAGGGCGAACGCCAGACCCTTGATATCCTCAAGAGCAAGGTCAATCCCAACCATCAATACATCTGGTTTCATGCCGCTTCGTTAGGTGAATTTGAGCAAGGGCGGCCGTTGATAGAGCGAATCCGCGCCGATTATCCTGAATATAAAATACTACTGACATTCTTTTCGCCTTCGGGTTACGAGGTGAGGAAGAACTATGAGCATGCCGACATTGTGTGTTATCTGCCCATAGATACCATCCGCAACGCCCGCAGGTTTTTGAGAACGGTGCGCCCGTGCATGGCCTTCTTCATCAAATACGAGTTTTGGTACAATTACCTGCACATCCTCAAGCACCGCAATGTGCCCGTCTACAGTGTCAGTAGCATCTTCCGAGAGCATCAAATTTTCTTCCGTTGGTATGGCAAAAGTTATGCAGGCGTCTTGAGATGTTTTACGCATTTCTTTGTCCAAAACGAAAAGAGCAAACACTTGCTTCACACGATAGGGATAGATACGGTCGATGTTGTAGGCGATACTCGCTTCGATAGAGTGTTGCAAATCAAGGAAAAAGCTCAGCAACTCCCGATAGTTGAGGCTTTCAAAGCAGATAAAAAAGTGTTTGTTGCAGGCTCAAGTTGGGCGCCAGACGAAGATATTTTTATTCCTTTCATGAATGAATGTAAGGATTGGAAAATGATCATCGCCCCCCATGTCATCAGCGAAGAGCATTTGAAACGAATCGAAGAAAAATGCAAAGGAAAGACGGTTCGTTACACAGCAACAACACCCGAAGAAGCTGCACAAGCTCAATGCTTGTTAATCGACTGCTTCGGACTGCTATCGAGTGTTTATCATTATGGTGAGGTGGCGTACGTTGGTGGAGGCTTTGGGGTAGGAATACACAATGTGTTAGAAGCCGTCGTATGGAAAATGCCCGTACTTTTTGGTCCTAATCATCAGCGTTTTCAAGAAGCGCAAGAACTGATTAAGGCGAAGGGAGGGTTCGAAATCACGGATAGTTCTTCGTTTGCACGTATGATGCAACAGTTCATGACTCAGCAAGAGTACTTGCGATTGAGTGGCGAAGCAGCTGGTAGTTATGTGGAATCAAAGGCGGGTGCTACCCAAAAGATTTTGAAGCAAATAGATTTGTAAATCAATCTACCTTTGCAAAAAGGATACCGTTTGACTTTCTATAAAACGATATAGTGTAAAAGGTTAACTTATTTTCTTGAGTTAACCTTTTGTGTTCTTGTACTTTATGCTTATTTTTGTCAAACAATCAACAATCAATTTTCAACGACATACAATATGATACGGCATTCAAGATATTTTTATTGCTTTTCGGTAGTGATGACTTTTTGGGTACAATTTGCTTTTGCACAAACCTATACTCGTGGCATTGGCATTTATCCAGGGCGTGTGCAAGAGGCTTATGTGTTTATGTTAGTGCAGGATGACACCTACCGTAACATCGCTTTGCATCGCCAGGCTTTCCACTCTTCATCGTACGATTACAACCTAACGGCACAATTGCTCACCGATGGCATCATCACTCGTCAAGAGCCAGCCTATCTGGTGGCGAGCACCAATAGTGGCGTTTTGCCCCTTCGAGAACGCGAATGGGCCATTGATGGCGGCGAATACACCCGCAATATCTTGATGGGTAGCCGGGCAAAGTTGGAGTACCACTGGCAGAGAATGGGCATCAAGGCCAACCAAGTGAAGCTGTTTGCCAGCGTAGCCTATCAGCCCCAAGAGGCCAAGAATGGGTTTTCTATCAAGGTGATGGGTAAAAATCGCAAAGGACAGTGGGTGGTGTTGGACGAGAAACGTGGAAACACATTGCCCGGAGAGCCTTCGAAATACAAGGCACACAGTGACCCTAACAAGAATACTGTTAGTGACTTGCTGCCTACGCGAAAGGTCAACATCAGCTTCAACATCAATACCAAGGGTAAAACTTTCAGCGACTTTCGCTTGGCGTTGGACATGGATGGCGCTGCTTACTGGACCGTTACCGAACTGAAGTTTTATCAAGACGGGCGGCCAATGACCAACCTATTGCCTTCGTCAGCCTTCAACAGCTGTTGGATGAGTGCGGGAGGTGGCAATCAATGGGTGTATGTTGATTTGGGCGTGAAGGCCTCTTTTGACAAAATTCGTTTGCATTGGGTGCAAAAAGCCAGGCAAGGACAGCTTGAAGTGTCTGATGATGCCCAGCGATGGCGACCGCTATGTAAGTTATCTTCCAAGAATGCGACCCGCGATGAGTACGACTGCAAGGCCACGGCTCGATATGTGCGTGTGAACATGCAGGGTGCACGGGCGGGACAACGCTATGCACTCAGTGAGGTGGAAGTGATGGGTCGTGGGGGATTGGTGGCGCATCCCAAGGCAGAAAGCCGTCTGGATGGCAACCTACTTTCGCTCAATGGAGGATGCTGGCGATTGCAACGCGCCTCGCAAGTGCGCGCAACGGGCGAACAAATTGCACAAGCTGCCTTTGACGACAGTAAGTGGATAACGGCCACAGTGCCTGCCACGGTGCTGTCGAGCTATATGAACATCGGTGCCATACCCAATCCAAACTATGCCGATCATCTGTTCATGATTTCCGAATCGTTCTTCAATTCCAACTTTTGGTATCGTCGTTTGTTCCACGTTCCCCAAGCTATGCTGGGCAAACATGTGTTCCTGAACTTTGATGGCATCAATTGGAAGGCTGACATCTACTTCAATGGAAAGAAGGTTGATCGCATGGAAGGGGCGTTCGTTCGTGGGAGAATCGATGTCAGCAAACTGCTCGTGGCGGGCGAGAACGTGCTGGCCGTGGAGATTGTGAAGAATCAACATCCAGGTGCTGTCAAGGAAAAAAATGAGATGAATACCGACTTTAATGGCGGAATTCTGGGTTATGACAATCCTACGTTCCATGCTACGATTGGGTGGGACTGGATCTCTACCATCCGTGGACGTGACATCGGTATTTGGAATGACGTGTATCTGTCTGCTGAAGGAGGGGTGAGTTTGGCAGATCCGCTGGCGACTTCGTGCTTGAACCTGCCTGATACGTTGGCCACGGTCACACCGTCCGTCGTACTGAAAAACAACGAGTCGCATGCTGTGACGGGACGGTTGAGGGGCTGGATAGGCGAGGTGATGTTTGAAAAAACCGTGACCTTGCCCGCATTGGCCAAGGTGGAAGCTGCGTTTGACCCATCGAAATTCGCCGTTTTGAAGAACCGTCGCCTGCGCTTGTGGTGGCCCAATGGCTATGGAACACCTTATCTTTACGACGCTGGATTTAAGTTTGAAGTGGATGGAAAGGTGTCGGATGAGCTGAGGTTCAAGGCCGGAATTCGTGAAGTGGGGTATCGGGATGTTGATACCCGACTGACGATGTATGTCAATGGGAAACGCTTCGTGCCACTTGGAGGAAACTGGGGTTTCAGTGAGAGCAATCTGAATTATCGGGGTAGGGAATACGATATTGCCGTGAAGTATCATCGCGACATGAATTATAACATGATTCGCAACTGGGTAGGACAGACCGGTGATGAGGAGTTTTACGAGGCTTGTGACCGCTATGGCATCATGGTGTGGCAAGACTTCTGGCTGGCTAATCCGGCCGATGGACCCGATCCGATGGACGAGGACATGTTTCTGAAGAATGCAAAGGATTATGTGTACCGCATCAGAAAGCATCCGAGTATCGGTTTGTACTGTGGACGAAATGAGGGTTATCCACCCGAAACAATCGATAGGGCGTTGCGTCAATTTGTGCAGACGTTGCATCCAGGACTTTGTTATGTGTCAAGTTCGGCCGATGATGGTATCAGTGGGCACGGTCCATACCGCGCTTTGCCTGCGAAAGAATACTTTGAAAAGCAAACAGGTAAGCTGCATTCGGAGCGTGGAATGCCGAATGTCATGACCTTTGAGGGCCTCTCAAGGACGCTAAGTCCAGCGGCTTTGTGGCCTCAGAATGCGCAATGGGGACAGCATGACTACACGTTGCAAGGGGCACAGCAAGGAGATTCGTTTAACAAAATCATCGAAAAGGCGTTCGGAAAGGTGCAAAACGCCAAGCAGTTCACCGCTCTTGCGCAGTGGGTGAACTATGAAGGCTATCGCGCCATGTATGAGTCAGGAAGCAAAGATCGGTTGGGTCTGTTGATATGGATGAGCCATTCGTGTTGGCCCAGCATGACTTGGCAGACATACGACTACTACTTTGAACCTACAGCCGCCTTCTTTGGTGTGAAAAAAGCATGCGAACCGTTGCACATACAGTGGAATGCAAGCACGCGAAACATGGAGGTTGTCAACCTAAATAAAGTGGTGAGTGGGATATTGAGGGCGCAATGTGAGGTGCTGGATATCCATGGTACACGGCTTTCTTACCATGAGATGGCGTTGCAGAGCAAGCCTGATACGACCGTTGTCTGCACTAAAATAGAAGAACCAGACATGCCAGGGACGGTCTACTTCCTGAAGATGAAATTGGTAGACGATAACAACCAGGTACTGTCAGACAACTTCTATGTCTGCTCGACCGATGAAGGAAACCTGCAAGAACTCAGGCGTTTGCCCATGGTAACGTTGACCACAAATGTTAAATGGGAAGGAAATCAGGCTACGGTTGTGCTGAAAAACGAGAGTGACACACCCGCGATGATGAACCGCGTCAACTTAAAAGGCAACGATGGCCTGCAAATTTTGCCGGTTGATTATAGCGACAATTATTTCCACCTGATGCCCGGTGAACAGAAAACGGTGACCGTAAAGTGGAAAAAGGAGGATACTCGTGGTTGCGAACCGATGTTGGAAATATCGGGACTGAATGTAAACTTGAAAAAGATGTCTGTGCGCTGACCTCTTATGAATCAATCATAAAATCCTTATTGAATACTGAATAATAGATGAAAAAACTAACAATATGTGTTGTAGTCTACACTTGCATCACTGCTTTTGCTGGCTCCTTTCTCCGATAAGTCGATGATGCGTGACGTGTTGACCATTGAATTGTTGCGACCTTATTCCGACTTTGTGGCGAGTGTTCGATGCGGTGAACTTATCTTGGATGGCACATACCATAAGCATGATGAAGAGATTTCTTCATCATGTGAAATCGTTCGTCTAATTGTTCTTGTATTATTAAAAGGTAAGGTCAAATCAAAGAACGTCTATATATAGTCCGTTCCCTTCTTGATTTGCACCTCATTGACATATTTTCTCACCAGTGCCGACGAGTCTTCTTTCTTGCAAACAAGCAATACGTTGCCATGTTCGGCGATGATATACCCTTCCAGTCCGTTGAGGATGGCCAGTTTATTCTTCGGCAACTTGATGACATTGTTTTGGCAATCTTCAAGGATGACGTCGCTGTCAATCACCACATTGTCCGATTCGCTCTTCTGCATGGCCTCGTAAATGCTGTGCCACGTGCCGATGTCGGCCCAACCAAAGTTGCATTTCATGACGTACACCCGTTCTGATTTCTCCAGTACGCCGTTGTCAACCGATAGGTTGGGGTACAGCGGGAAGTTTTTATTGATGAAATGGTTCTCCTCTTCGATGGTCCAATGGGGTGTCATGGCGTCGAGATTGCGCAACACAGAGGGCAGTAACTTGAACAGACAGTGGCTCAAATAACGTATGTTTGCCATGAACATGCCCGTGTTCCAATAAAACTCACCGCTCTCCACAAACATCTTAGCAAAATCTCTTTCAGGTTTTTCGGTGAACGACTGTACTTGATAAACGCCGTTCCCCGCCGGTTCGCCCAGCTGAATGTAGCCATATCCGGGCTCTGGTCTGGTGGGCTTGATACCCAGGGTTAGCAGCCCATCTCTCTGGCTGACAAAAGCAAATCCCTCCTGGATGTCGCTTGCAAAGGCGTCCTCGTTCTGAATCATTTGGTCGGACGGTGTCACCAATAGGTTGGCGTCGGGGTTGAATCGCATGATGCGATGGGCGGCCCATGCCACGCTTGGTGCAGTGTTCCGATGGATAGGTTCGGCCAAGATGCGATCTTTCGGGATGTCGGGTAACTGCTGATGAACGTCATCAAGATACGACTGATTGGTGCTGATGAAGATGTTATCGGGTGGAACCACCTTGAGCATCCGGTCGTATGTTTGCTGCAAAAGCGTGCGTCCTGTGCCAAAGAAGTCTATGAATTGTTTCGGCGTGGCTTCACGACTGCAAGGCCAAAGGCGTTTACCTTTTCCTCCGGCCAGAATGACACAGTATTGGCTATCTGACATGATGGTATGGTTAGTTGTTGATTAGATTTCAAAGGTACGAAAATAAACCATACCGAACAATTATTTTAGTTTTATTTTGACCCAGTATTAAATATTCACACCTCATTGGAAGATGACGAAAACAATGGGTTCATGTCAATGAATATTCTTGACAACGTACCTCTTTATCCTTGGCTTATTTGCGAACAGTCATGGTTGTGGTTGCAAATAACGCAAGGATGAACGACTTTTGTATGTGTCTGTGGTATAATTTGTTACAGAAATAGCACACCGCTTGTCTGCTATCTCTGCTGCTTTTTGTCGCCAATAGCATAGCTTTTAACCTCCAATCTGCATGCTTTAGGCGGGCAAGAACATGCCTATTGTCCCGCAAAGTGATGCATCTTGTAGCGTCATGTCATTACTTTTCGTGAAAAAGGGCGATTTTTCAGCCAAACAATCTGCTATTTGCTCCTTGCTTGCCTATTGATTTTTTCTATATTGAAAGTTTTCAACTGCCATTTTAGGGGACTTATTTTGATAAAAAATCGGACAATCCGTAGGGGCGTGATTCATCACGTTCCGCCTCTGTCAGTTTGAAATGGAGAACGTGGAAGGGTGAAGGTGCGATTCATCGCCAGGCAGGTTTGGCTCACAGCAAGTTGCAATAGTAATGAAATACATGTTGTGAGTTTGTCACATAGTTGTATCGTTATCATCATATTACGGAAATAAAAATGCAACATCATACCCGTACTTTTGCAGCGTAAAAATTAGTTCAGTATTTCTAATGAAGACAATGAAAAGGGGATTGGTAGCTGTATCCATGCTACTACTGATGAGTTTACAAATGGCCGGCCAAGAGATTAGCGGCACGGTGGTGGACGGCAAAAGCAAAGAGCCGTTGATAGGTGCGACCATTGAGATAGAAGGCGGCAAGCCTGCCGGCGTCACCGATATGGATGGTAGGTTTAAACTTACGGGACTTAAGGAACAGAAATACACGCTTATAATAAGGTACGTTTCTTATAAGGCCAAAACGCTTCGAGGGGTTCTCACCGGCACCACTGACCTGGTGGTGGAGATGAGCGCCGACGAGCAAACGCTGAAAGAAGTGCAGATAACGGCCGCGGTCAAGCAAACCACCGAGACTGCCATGGTACAGTTAGCGAAAGAGAGTCCGTATGTGATGAGCAACATCTCTTCGCAAGAGATTCGTCGCACACAAGACTCAAACGCTGGTGAGGTGATCAGGCGTGTGCCAGGCGTGAGTTTGATAGAAGATAAATTCGTGATGGTGCGCGGACTATCTCAGCGTTATAATAATGTATGGGTGAATGGGGGTGCCGTTCCCAGCAGTGAAGCCGACTCAAGGGCTTTCTCGTTTGATATTGTACCCAGCTCACAAATAGACAATTTATTGATTGTAAAAACCCAATCGCCCGAATATCCTTCTGATTATAGCGGTGGATTTATCGTGTTGAACACAAAGGAGATACCGTCAGAAAACTCGTTCTCCCTATCCTTAGGAGGCAATTGGAATACCCAATCGGCCTTTCAAGACTTTACTTACGCCAAAGGTTCGAATACCGATTTTCTTGGATTTGATGGTGGTTTGCGTTCGTTAGACGGCGGTATTCACAGTCAACTTAAAACCTTATCAGACCAAGCGATTAGCTTATTGGATAACGGATTGAACAATGACTGGCACGAGAAGACGAAGAAACCTTTGGGAGATTTGAAACTTTCTGCCAATTGGAATCATCAATGGGACGTGAATCGGTATCGACTGGGGATGATTGTCGTGCTGAATTACAGTAACGAATACAGAACCTATCGGGACATGGAGAACAACCTGTTTGGGATTTATGACGCCCAAAACGACCGTGAGAACTATCTGCGCCAGTCGGTTGACAACCAGTTTAACAACAATGTGCGCTTGGGTAGCATGCTCAATCTTACGCTCATGTCGAAAAATGGGAAAAACAAATACCAGTTGAAGAATATCTTTAACCAATTGGGCAACAATCGCTATACCGAGCGTAACGGCATCAGCGCACAGTCGAACAATGAACAATCGGCAGAATATTATTATCGTAGTCGTACCACCTATAATGCACAGCTTACCGGAAAACATACGTTCAGGGCGCACGAGTTGGACTGGAATGTGGGCTATGCATACGCCAATCGGCACATTCCCGACCGCCGACGCTATTTGGTTAACGATGCCATTGAGACCAATCGGTTAGGATTGTTGACGGGAAATGATGTGTCACGCGAGTGGACACAGTTGGATGAGCACATTGTATCGGGGAGTGTGAACGACAAGATAACCTTTAATTGGGGACAATGGGAGCCATTTTTGAAGTATGGTGCGTATGGCGAATATCGTACCCGCGATTACACTACTCGCGAATTGATATACAATTGGAACACGTCTAACAACAACATGCCAGACGGATTCAGGTACATGGAGATGCCAACCCTGCTGAGCGATGTCTCTTACTTTGGTGTGGACAAGTTGCATTTGCTGGAGCAGATGCATATGCGCAACGACTATATCGGACACAACACGTTAGGCGCAGGATACTTGGCAATGTCTCTCCCCTTTGGCAAGTTAGGTATCTACGCCGGTGTCCGATTTGAACATAACAACATGGAGTTGGTATCAAATACACGTGACACAGAAGTGAGTCATGTCAGTACATTTTATAAAACCAACGACTTGTTTCCCTCGCTCAACACCACCTATAAGTTTAATGATCAACATCAACTGCGTTTGTCGTATGGAAGAAGTATCAACCGTCCAGAGTTTCGTGAGGTGTCGTCGTCGGTATATTATGATTTCGACTTAGCTTCCGATGTAAAAGGCAATCCTAACTTAAAAAATGCGTATGTGGATAACGTCGATTTGCGATACGAATACTATCCAAGCCGAGGCGAACAGATATCTGTAGCAGCTTTTTACAAACACTTTAAGCATCCTATTGAGTGGACCTATACGGTGACAGGAGGTACAGATTTGAATTATTCGTACATCAATGCCTTGGCTGCCAACAATTATGGACTGGAATTGGACATCAAGAAAACGCTTGATTTCATCGGACTTCCTCATTTCAGTTGGTCACTCAATGGTGCTTTGATTAAGAGTAGTGTGCAGTTTGAAAAGGGATCTAAGGAAAAAGACAGACCCATGCAAGGACAGTCACCTTATCTGATTAACACAGGAATATTTTATAAGAACGAGGCACACCAAATGCACATCGCCTTGTTATACAATCGTATAGGTAAACGTATTATAGGTGTGGGACGTAGTGAAGGCACCACTTCGGGCGACAACATCAATGCCCGCGTGCCCGATAGCTATGAGATGCCACGGGATGTCATTGATTTCACGGCTTCTAAAAAGTTTGGGTCGCATTGGGAACTTAAGTTAGGAGTGCGCGACTTGTTAGCACAGAAAGTGTATTATAAGCAGTTTGCTGACGTAACTTATGCTGATGGATCCAAGAAAGAGGTAACCGAAATCAGTCGTTGTTATCAGCCCGGACGCAATTTATCGTTGTCGGTTATCTATCAATTTTGAAAACTAAGTTAATTTAAATATCATATTTCGTTCATTGATTAAAACAAAACAAAGATGAAAAAAAGTTTGAATTTATGGGGATTGATGACAATCCTAACGCTCTCTCTCGGTTTTACTGCTTGTGGAGATGATGATGATGAGCCAGTTGATAAAAAGGAGTCAACGACTCAATACGTTTGGGGAACAGATGGTGGGTTAAAGAGTTGCGACCACTTATTGTTTACGAATGGTAAGGAAGACCCTAATGGTAAGGAGATTGGCAATGGCAACCAGGAGTTTGTCTTCAAGGGGAAACAAACGTTAAAGAAAGGTACTTATCTGCTGAAGGGCTGGGTGTATATTGCCGAAGGCTCAGAACTGACCATTGAACCGGGTACTATCATCAAGGGTGATAAGGCGACAAAGGCTGCCCTGATTGCAGAAAGAGGTGGAAAACTCATTGCGAAAGGCACGCCTACAGCACCCATTGTGTTTACATCGGCACAAGCCAAAGGCAATCGTAAGCCTGGAGATTGGGGTGGTGTTATCCTCTGTGGAAAAGCTGTAAACAATCAGCAGGAAATGGAAATAGAAGGAGGACCACGCACGAAGCATGGAGGCAATGACAATGCAGACAACTCGGGTGTACTGAGTTATGTGCGCATTGAGTTTGCTGGTTATCCATTCAGACAGGATAAGGAAATCAATGGCTTGACCTTAGGCTCGGTAGGAAGTGGCACACAGCTCGACCATATCCAGGTTTCTTACTCCAATGACGACTCTTATGAGTGGTTTGGAGGTGCTGTAAACGCTAAGTATCTCATTGCTTACAAAGGTTGGGATGATGATTTTGACACGGACAATGGCTATTGCGGTACGGTACAATTTGGTCTTGTTGTACGTGACTCGAAGCTTGCTGATGCCTCTCAAAGCAATGGATTTGAAAGTGATAACAATGGTTCGGGGTCGGCTGTTGAGCCTTATACCACTGCACAATTCTCGAATATCACGTTTATAGGACCTAAATTGGATAAGAACTTCCACAACAAGCCCGATTATATTACAGGTGGAAGCATGAATCCCAATAATGGTTCGGCACTCGGTAAGTTCCAATCTGCCATGCAAATTCGTCGTAACTCTCGTTTGAGTTGTTACAATACGTTGGCCATTGGCTATCCTATCGGTCTGATGCTTGATAACGAAAAGGGCGACACACAGGGTGCTGCCACAGCTGGAAAACTTAGTTTGAAGAATATTTGGTTTGCTGGTATGGATGCTATTGGTTCGGATATGAACAAGAAATATGAGGACGAGTTGGTTACTGACTATAAGGCAAAGAAGGCAGATAGCAGCAAGAAATCGTTCTCTACCACCTTCTT
>URFI01000014.1 GCA_900547085.1 uncultured Prevotella sp. | reverse complement strand
CGTGGTAATAGTAGAGGTGATCGTCGATGTCTGCGGGAAATTTGACGGTCATACCGACGTGTGTCTGCGCAAATGCGACACATGTAAACAATGCCAACATCAGCGTTGGGCAAATTCTTGATAGTACTTTCATGTTGTGTTCTGGTTTGATAATTGTAAAAACTTTATTTTGTAACTTTCTATTTTGCTTTTCATGAACACCAGGGCAATGTGAAGAACCTGTTGAGGCTTTTCTCACAGCATGTTGTCAAAGGCGTGAATGAAAAATCCCAACCGCATACATTCAAGCGGTTAGGATTTCTTTGGTGCGCCCGATAGGACTCGAACCTACACGTCGCAAAACACTAGATCCTAAGTCTAGCGCGTCTACCAATTTCGCCACGGGCGCTCAGGCGGATGCAAAGGTAATGAATAATATTCTATTTTAGTTTGTTTTGAGCTGTTTTTTTGCTTTCTAACGAAATATCCTTGATGTGCACGGCTTAGTTTTGTGGCGTTCGTGGCTTTTTGTTCTCATTGTGATGGCCAAATTTATTCTTCAGTCGTTTGTAGCCATCCACTCCAAGAATCGTGAGGCCACCATATTGGAAGGTTTTGGCCAATCCAAAGAACACCACCCACAATGCACCTTTGGAGGCTTGGCTGATGGGAAGCAGCATCTGGGCGAAAGAGAGAATGTAACAGGGGATGCAGATACACAGCACAATCACGCCCGTGCGGAAAGACAGTCCTTGCAGCCATTGCTTCATGCGACTAACAGGTTGTTTCATTGTCAACGTCCAGTTTTAGGATTGTTACGACCCATTTGCTCTTTGTAGGCTTTGGCCTGGTTCGTTATTGTTGTCAGATTGTCGTGTTTGCTTAGAATGTGACGTGCAAACTCGATGATGGTGTCTTTTCCTCGCAGAAAGTCTTCATGGGAGATGTCCACGCGATAATCGGGATCGATGCCAAACTCCGTACTCTGTTTGTTCACATCGTACATAGGGCAGGCTGAAAAGCGAACGCCCCAGCCGTTAGGCAGCTCACTGGAGAATGGTAGTCCGGCTCCTCCGCCTGTACGGTCGCCCACAATCGTGACGTTTGGACACTCCTTCATGTATTTTACAAACTCGTTGGCTGCACTGTACACCTGTCGGTTGGTTAGCACCACCACGTTCTTCTGCCATCTCAATCCTTTGCTCGGCTTGAGACGTTGTTCCCGTAGTTCGGAGAAATCCCGATGGCCTTTTCCCGTTTTGTGTTGCATGTAGCCCACCAGCAGCTCTTTATTGGTAAATCGTGCGGCCAGCTGTTCGGCCGATGTCAGCATGCCCCCACCATTGTTGCGGATGTCAATGATGAGACCGTTGCACGGTGCTAGGTGGTACAACACGTTGTCAAGGTTGCCCGCACCCATGCCGTTGCTGAATGATGCCAGGTAAACATAGCCGATGTTGTCGTCCAATATGCGGTATCGCATGCCCGTGGCGATGCGGTAATCGGTGCCGAGATATTTGTTCAGCAGGGTATCACTGAAGTTGGATGGGTAGTTTTCGTGCCACTTCCAATAGCGTCCATGGTCAAAACTGGTGTAAAGGTTGACGTGTCCATCCTTCAGTTCGGCCAGCATGTTCGACAGCACTTCAAACTGTTGCTCTGGTCCCATGCGTTCTTCCATCTGCTTAGAATAACGCTGATACACCTCTTGCCAATCAATGTTTTTGTATTCAAAAAAGCAGTAATGCTCGTCGATGATGCGCCACAAGGCTTCCATGTTGCCCCGAGGAGTGTCTGGCAACTGCTCTTCATCGACGCAGCCAGTCAAACAAAAACAGGCTATCAATAGGTAGAACAACTGTTTCATGGGCGGAGATGGTTTAAGGTGAACTTCTTCACGAGGCCCAATACGAGCACATGCGAATAGGTGTGGTATCTCAAATGGTTCACATGGGCTTGCTGATAGTCACCGAGATAACCAATTCTAAACGTGGTTTTGTATAATGAGAAGTCGAGTGTGAGCATCTGTCGTAGTGAGAGAGCGTTGACTGGATGAGTGACAACGACGTTGTGATCGTAATTTCCTTCTGAGAAAATCTCGTAATATGACTGACCGTAGTTGGGCGAAAACATCATGCCCAACAATGGTGCGTCAGCATCATAGCGCACCGTCAGCGGCTTGTTCTTGATGCAGAATCGGTAGCTTGCCATGACTGATGGAGCCACGTTTAGCCCCACTTTCGCCTGCATGGGATTGTTTGAGTTGCGGGCATTGTACAACATGCCGAGGTGTGTGTTGAGCATGCCGCCGGCCTTGACGTTCAAATGTCGGTTCAAAAAGTGCCAATTGTAATGCCAGGCATATGCAAAATGGTACATCGCCTGCATTTCGTTTGCGTTGCCTGCCCTGTTATCGGCGTGTGCAAAACTACCTTGGTGTACGCTCAATGTGCTGATGCAACGGTCTTCGCGCTCGTGCATGGTATGCGATAGGTAGTTGACTTGCCAACCCTTATAGCGTTCAGGAGATAGATAAGTGTCGAGCATGTCCACGCAGCCCCAGCCAATCATCTTGGCGTTGGTGGTTATTTTGTCCAACGGCGTGGCGTCTGTTTGTGCCGCCATGCTCATTGACCAACATAGCATTAGTGCGATACACGCCCACTGCCATGTTGGCTTCCTGTGATTATTCCAAGTCTTCATCGCTGAACAGGTTGAGTTGTCCCGATATTTCGTCAATCACCTGCTGTTGGCTTTTTCCTGCATCCGGGTCAAGATTTTCTTCGTTTGCATCAGCATCCTCTTGGCCTTCGCCCGCTTCCTCTTGGTCGTTGTCGCGTTCGTCAGTCGGTGGTTCGGGGAAACGTGTGGGTTCCAGTTCTTCAATCTTGTCCACTTCCCATGTGGTGATGCGCTTGCCTTTGGCCTTGAATCCTTTGACGGCAATAAACTCTTCCACGTCAATTTCCTGTGCAGGTCGCGTGGCATCGTTCCCACCGAAGGTCACCAACAGCCTGGGATAGGCCACGTCGGTGAGAAAGACCAGCTTGCTGTCTGGGTTATCTCCGATGTAGTTCTGCTTTTTCTTGGTCGCTTCCATCGTGAATCGCTTCACGTAAGGATAGTTTTGGTTGTCGGCATCGAACAACACGGCGCTCCACACCTTACGCTCATCCCATTTCTCCAGTACCTGGATGTTGTCCTCGTAGTGGTTGTTGGGGTCAAAGTTGGTGATGTAGAAGTCGCCATTGGTCAGCACGACCAGTATCGCATCATCGTCGTTGAACTCGCCCAAGAACCGTCCATGCTCTTCGTAATTGATGCGGTTGACATCGGGGTCGAACCATACCTTGCGGCCACCGAGCGTGCTGTGTCCATGACTCTTCAGACCAATGCGGTGTACTGCTTTCTTGGTCAGGATGTTGCCTTTGGCTCCTCTGCCCTTGATGAGCACTTCAGAGAAGTCTTTTTCCAAGAAGATGTTCTGCTTCTTCTTATTCGGATCGGGGTCCAGCGTCACCTTGATGGTTTCGGCCTCACCGTTCGGATTGGCCGTGAAATACATCACTCTCGACCCAGGCTTGCCCTGTGTCAGGTCGTAGTCCCTGTCTCGCGTGATGCTGGTCACGTTGAAACGCTTGATGAAGTAAGTGCCTTTTTTGCCATCTTGGTACACTACATTATAAATAGTGCGCTTGTCATTCTTCTTGAACACCTGCACGTGAATCACGTTCTTGCCCACAAATATCTTGTCGGCCACCCTGATTATCTTGAACTTTCCGTCCTTGTAGAAGATGATGATGTCGTCGATGTCGGAGCAGTTGCACACAAACTCGTTCTTTTTCAGTCCGGTTCCCACAAACCCTTCCTGCCGGTCGATGTACAACTTCTCGTTAGCCTCCACTACCTTGGTGGCCTCGATGGTTTCAAAACTCCTGATTTCGGTCAGTCGAGGATGGTCTTTTCCGTACTTGTCACGAATGAATTCGAACCAACGGATGGTCACGTCAGTCATGTGAGCCAGGTCGTGGTCAATGCTCTTGATGTCGGCTTTCGTGCGTGCGATGAAGTCGTTGGCTTTATCTTTGTTGAACTTCAAGATGCGGTTCATCTTGATTTCCAGCAGGCGCAAGATGTCGTCGCGCGTCACTTCGCGGATTAAACTGGGCTTGAACGGCTCCAATCTGTTGTCTACATGAGCCACCACGGAGTCTAAATCCTTGGCCTCTTCAAATTTCTTGTCTTTGTAAATACGCTCTTCGATGAATATTTTTTCCAACGAGGCGAAGAACAATTGTTCCAGCAATTCGTTCTTACGTATTTCCAATTCCTTGCGAAGCAATCCCATGGTGCTGTCCACGTTGTGCCGCAGCACATCACTGATGGTCAGAAAACCAGGCTTGTCGTCTTCGATGACGCAACAGTTGGGTGACACGTTGATTTCGCAATCGGAGAAAGCATACAGCGCATCGATGGTCTTGTCGCTGCTCACTCCTGGCGCCAAATGCACCTGAATTTCCACCTCCGCAGCCGTGTTGTCGTCCACTTTCTTGGCCTTAATCTTACCTTTATCTATCGCTCTCAGTATCGAGTCGATGAGGGTGGTGGTGGTTTTGCTAAACGGAATCTCCTTGATGACCAGCGTCTTGTTGTCCAGTTTCTCAATCTTGGCCCTCACTTTCAACGTTCCGCCACGCTGTCCGTCATTGTATTTCTCCACGTCAATGCTGCCACCCGTAGGAAAGTCGGGATACAATTGGAACTTTTCGCCTCGGAGATAATGTATCGCAGCCTCGCAAATCTCATTCAGGTTGTGTGGCAGAATCTTCGAACTCAGTCCTACGGCGATACCTTCCGCACCCTGTGCCAACAGCAAAGGAAACTTTGCCGGCAGTGTGATAGGCTCCTTGTTGCGCCCGTCATAGCTCAGTTGCCAGTGGGTGGTTTTGGGATTGAAGACCACGTCGAGTGCGAATTTCGACAGTCGTGCTTCGATGTATCGGGGTGCGGCGGCGCGGTCGCCCGTGAGAATGTTTCCCCAGTTACCTTGCGTGTCTACCAATAGGTCTTTCTGTCCCATCTGTACCAAGGCGTCTCCGATGGACGCATCGCCGTGGGGATGAAACTGCATGGTGTGTCCAACGATGTTGGCCACCTTGTTGTATCGACCATCGTCCATGCGCTTCATCGAGTGCAGAATGCGTCGCTGAACAGGCTTCAACCCGTCTTCTATGTGTGGCACCGCGCGTTCAAGAATGACATACGAGGCATAATCCAAGAACCAATTCTTGTACATCCCACTCAAATGATGTACTGCCGAGGCGTCAAATCGGTCGGCTGGTTGGTAATCAGAATGCTGGTCGGTCTGCAACTCGTCGTCTTCTAATTCTATATCGTCTTGATGGTTTGTTTCTTTGCTCATGAACTTTTACTGTATAGGTAGATTTACTCAAATTGCAAAAGTAGAGAAAAAATGGCACTTTTGCAAATCATTGTCCATCTTTACACGCCCATGATGTGATGAAAACAAGGCGAGTAAAAATGTTGAAAAATATGGACAACCACTCAAAATACGGGCGTTTTTGCAATCAAGTGTATCTTTGGTTTGAAATACGCAAATTTTATAGTCGTCTGATTATCAGACGTTTAACCAAAAACAGAGCATCCCATCATTTGTTAAAGCAATGCTATTGTGTCGTTAAAGCATGTTGTTAACGTGTCAATACGCATACTCTAAGGGGCTTATAGGATATGTTTAGGAGCGTAATCTCTATGCTTTATGTGTTTTTAGAGTCACAAATGGAGGTTTCATGCCATTTTCTTCACCATTTTTTTTCTATTTCCCAACTTTTAAAATTTGAAATTTTCGTACAAAACAGGTGCGATTCTTGTTCGTCAGTGTAAGATAAAAATCATCTGTGATACTGCAAGGATTTGTCCGCATGGCGCAATTTGGACTAAAAAATCAGAGAACAAATACCATGTCATCGCTGTTGCTCTCTTGCTCATTATACACAAATCCTTCGTGTTCAAAGGTTTTGAGCGCATCAATAGTGCGGACATGGTGGGTGATGGCGTGGCGTGCTAAACCGCCACGACACATTTTAGTGTACACCACAATGGTTTTCAGCTTTCCGCTTTTTCGTACTTTGAATGCAGGTTCTATGATGCGAACCGATTTCTTGACGCACTTCCAATCGAACATTTTCTTCATCTCTTCACTCGCCAAATTCAACAGAATGCCGTCGTCAGCACGAACAGAGTCAATGAGCAGTTGTGTGAGGCGGGGCTTCCAAAAATCAAACATCGTTTGGTTGTCGTATTCGGGCAGCTGAACGTTGCCTTCCAGTCGATAGCCCTTGATGCTATTAAGTGGGCGGAGCAATCCGTACAAAAACGAGGTAATCCACAAGTGTTGGTTGGCATATTGAAGTTGATGAGCCGACATCGATGCTGCATCCAACTTCTTAAATACGATTCCGTTGTAAGCAAGAATGGCGGGAAGAGTGGGTGATGGTTCTAAAAAACGGGTATAACGCAGCTTGTTGAATGTAGCCAATTGATGATTTACTCGTAACATCTCGGTCAGCTCTGTGGCGCTGTATTTCATCAGGTATACCGATGTTTGCTCGGCTTCTTGTTGAAATTGCGGCAGCGTGGTTGGTAGAACCAGGTCTGGAGCCGAATCACTCATGTCCTTTGCGCAAGAGAGAAGTATTTGCATCGTGATAGTTTTTGCACAAAAGTACGAAAAGTAACAGACAATTTAGGGAAACCCAATGCAAAATCTCACGGCCGGTTTTCTATGGTGATGTTTTTGCTTCAAAAATCACTAATTTGCAACGCGCTATGAATGTGGCGTATGTGCAGGGTGCGACTATTGTGCGTGAAGCAAATATTTTTTCGATAGGGCGATGGTTTTGCTGCCGACACCAGCAATCTGACGATTTGTTAAAATATTGTTTTCCATGTCAATTTTTTTGGGAGAAAATGTAAAGAGTAGGCTAAAAATGTATATTTTTGCAAAAATATAGAAGAGAAATCACCGTACCGAAGAAACGCACTCCGCATGTTGGGAAAGTCGTGACTGCTTGTTTGGTGTATTGAAGGAGAGCGGCGAGTTCTAAGTACTGCTAACAATATTCACATTTTACAAAACTAGTATGAAAAAATTTTGGATTATTCTTTTTTTGATGGGAATGATGTTTCCCAATCCTACACTTGCCAAGAAAAAAGACAAGAAGAAGACTGATGCGCTAAAGGTGTTGGCCGACAAACCAAAGGAAACGGGCGGAATTGAGGATTATAACAAAGCCATCAAGGACGCAAAGGTACGCAAAGGCATGTTCAACACTTATCAGAAAAAAGACGGAAAATTGTATTTTGAACTGCCAGATTCGGTGTTCTCGCACTTCTACATACTGTCCAATCGTGTCTCTAAGACCAGCAACACCAGCGACTATGTGGCAGGACAGATGGTTACGGACCCCATGTTGCTGCGTTTCACCAAGGACAGCACGCGGGTGTACATGCACTTGGTGCAAAACGATAACGTGGTAGCCAAGGACGACCCAATAGCTGTGGCATTTCGTTCTAACTTTGCTGATCCAGTCTTAAAGGCGTTCAAGATAGCCGGACGCAAGGACAAAAACGTACTCATTGAGGTGACGAGCTTCTTTGGTGGCAATGAAAAATGTATTAGTCCGATAAAGAAGGACAACCCACTGTCTATTCTTCTTGGTGGAAAAAAATCGCTGAAAGGAACTTTCGTCTCTGATGCATCGGGTATCACCGAAGTGAAAGCTTTTCCTAAAAATGTGGAGATTAAGAGTGTGCTGTCTTACAATTTGACAGACAAGGACATGCCATACACAGTGGAGATGCACCGCTCACTGTTCTTGGCACCTGATAAACCCATGCGCATGCGTCTAAAAGACAAACGTGTAGGTTTCTTCGACACAGAAAAGAACATTTATTCTTCGAACAAAGATAATATAGAGACAAAGACCTATATTAATAGGTGGCGGTTGGAACCCAAGGATGGGGAATGGGAAAAATATTATAATGGTGAACTTGTTGAACCCAAACAACAAATTGTTTACTATGTGGACACGGCTTTCCCCGAAAAATGGCGCGCCACTGTTCGACAAGGTATTGAGGATTGGAACAAAGCTTTTGAGGCTGCGGGTTTCAAGAATGTGGTAAAGGCTTTAGATTATCCTAAGGATGATCCCAACTTCGACCCCGATGACATGCGCTACAATTGTGTGAAATATGCCGTTACCGACATTGCCAATGCCATGGGTCCGAGCTATGTTGACCCACGCACGGGAGAGATATTGACTGCCGATGTGATATGGTATCACAATGTGGTGTCGTTGTTGCATGACTGGCGATTTGTACAGACTGCCGCCGTTGACGCACGCACGCACAAGGCTGTTTTTGATGACGACCTCATGCAAGAGTCCATGCGTTACGTTGCCGCCCACGAAGTGGGACACACCCTTGGTCTGATGCATAACATGGGTGCAAGTTACGCATTTCCTGTGGATTCATTGCGCAGCCCCTCGTTCACACAAAAATACGGCACTACGCCAAGTATCATGGACTATGCTCGCAACAACTTCGTTGCGCAGCCTGGTGACTTGGAGCGTGGTGTAAAACTAACGCCACCCGTATTGGGCGTGGCTGATATTTATGCCATCAACTGGGGGTATCGATTGATTAAGGACGCTGACACGCCAGATGCGGAGAAAAAAACATTGGATGCTTGGATAGATACGAAGCAGGGAAATCCTATGTTTGAGTTTGGCGCTCAGCAATTTATGGGAACCGTTGACCCCACTGCACAGTTGGAAGACTTGGGTAATGACCATATCAAGGCTGGCAATTATGCTATCAGCAACTTAAAGATTATCGTGAAAAATCTTGAGAAATGGACATTCGAAAAGGGAGAGAACTATGATGATGTTACCTCAATGTACAAGGAGGTGGTATCTCAGTATTCAAGGCACCTCCATCATGTCATACCGTATTTGGGTGGTGTTTGTTTCCATGAGATTAGACAAGGCGACAACCAAAAAGGTGCCAAGACCTATGTGGACAAGGCTACACAGCGCAAGGCTATGAAATGGTTGGTGAACCAAGCTCTCACATACAACTCGTGGTTGTCTCCGCAATCGTTGTTAGTGAAATTGGATTTGCCGTCCACCGTAAATATGAAGCTGCAAAAATCATTGGTTGGTGGTATCTATGGCGCCACCACATTGTTCAGGGTGAGCGAGGGTTATAAAGTTAATCCGAATAAGAATTATAGTCTCGGACAATATATGAACGACGCTTTCAATGAGGTATTTCAAAACACATTGAAGGGTAAGGCTCTTTCTGAATCGGACATTAATTTGCAGGCTTCCATTATCTCGCTTTTCAAGAAGAGTGCCGGATTGGACGGCAACAATTCTAAAAAGAAAGGATTGTCATTGCTCCAAGATGATTTGAGTGATGCCATTTGCCTGCCCGCTCTGCCATGCAGCCACACAGAAGCAGAATATTCTTTCATGCGCATTAACTATGGTTTGCCAGCCTTGTCGTCCAACTTGCTGGAGCCACTTATGCTTAGTCAACTGAAAAAAGTGGTAGCCCTGTATAAGCAGAAGAGAACGACGGGAGATGCGAAGACGCGCAACTACTACGAATATCAAATTTTGCAAATAGATAAACTGTTAAAGAAATAAGGCTATGAGAAAATCCTTTTTATTAACATTGCTGTTGTCGGTTGTGTGTTTCATGCCTGTATTGGCACAAGACATCACCGTATCAGGAAAAGTTGTTGACTCCTCAGGCACTCCTATCATAGGAGCAGCGGTGAAAGCACAAGGAGAAAAAACAGGTGTGATTACTGATAAGGACGGTAATTTTAAGATTGTGATGCCCAAGGGCAAGAACAACATCGTCGTGTCTTATTTAGGATATAAAGAGACTGTTGTGCAGACTATTCTTGGCAAACTCTTAAACATCAAGCTGAAAGAAGATGCTCAAAACTTGGATGAGCTGGTCGTGGTGGGTTACGGAACACAGAAAAAGTCGGCGCTGACCAGCTCTATCGAGACAGTGAAGGGCGAAGACCTGTTGCGCATGCCAACCCCCAACCTCGACCAAGCTTTGAATGGTCAGGTGGCTGGTTTACAAGTAATGTCACTCTCTGGTGACCCAGGTGCGGCTCGAGAAGCTTCCATTCGTATTCGTGCCATGTCGGGAGCGGTCAGTTCGCCTTTGTTGGTCATAGATGGTATTCCTCGTTTTTCGGAGAACACTACGGAGGGAGAACAGCGCCTGTCTGACCTCAATCCTGATGATATAGAGAGTATCTCCATCCTTAAGGACGCTGCTGCCGCTGCCGTTTATGGTGTGCGCGCTGCCAATGGCGTTATACTCGTTAAAACAAAACGCGCATCTGGCGACTCTAAAGTGCGTGTGAACTATCGTGGACAGTTCAATATCCAAGAAGCTACGCAATTCCCTCATTTCCTAAAGAGTTACGAATATGCCAAGCTCTATAACAAGGCGGTGGAGGGTGTGAGAAACGCTCAGCCTTATACAGAGGAAGAATTGGAGCTAATTAGGACACAATCCATGCCCAATAAATATGCTGATACCAATTTGCTCGACTATCTGAAATCGCATGGAACGTCCACCACGAACGCTGTATCTCTCTCTGGTGGTAATAAGTTTGTAAGGTATTACATTTCTGGTGCCTATACCAATACGGTGGGATTGTATAGTGGCGTAGGGCGCGATCGTTTTAATTACGCCGCAAAACTCGATGCCACATTAGCCAAAGGATTGACACTATCACTTGACATGAGTGGCGTTCGATCAGAATATAAGAACACAAGCTACACCACTATCGATGCAGCATACAGTTATGCCCCGACTCAACCGTTTGTCTACGATAATGGCGATTTGGCAAGTATTGGTCATGCCAACCCTTTGATATCGGTGCGTGGATTAGGAGGTTATAAACAAATGACATCCAAGATGAACACCGTTACGGCTAATCTGAAGTGGGAATTGCCTTGGGTTAAGGGACTTTCAGTTTACGGCAGGGTAACCGTTGATAATAACAGCTCGTTAAACAAGACCTATAACAATCCCGTGACGCTGTATTTGTACAATGAAAAAAACAAGGAGATAACGGTGGACAAGACTACTATTTATCCTAAAGCCAAAGTAAGTATATATCAGGGGACCCAGTTTGTTGACAACGCTTTAATAGAGTTTGGTGCCAATTACGACCGCACGTTTGGTGGCAAACACCATGTGACAGGGTTGTTAGTGGCTAACTACCAATCTTATAAGCGCAAATCTATGGATGGAACCAACAACGACTTGCCAGGTTTATATCCCGAGGTTCTTGGTTCGACCAATACAGGAACGTTGCATGGAGTTGACAGCGAGGTACAGCGCGCGTCGTTGATTGGACGTGCCACTTACGGATTCTCGAATCGTTATTTCGCTGAGTTCAGCTTCCGTATGGACGGGTCAGCAAAGTTCCACCCCGATCATCGTTGGGCGTTTTTTCCAACGGTCTCTGCATCATGGATTCTCTCTAATGAAGAGTTTTTCAAGAGTTGGAGGCAGAAAGTGTTGAGCAATGTTAAGTTTCGCTTGTCTACCGGCTTGTTAGGGCGTGATGGAAGTGTGCAAGATTACTCATACTTGCTTAAATACATTTACTCTCCCGCCTATGGCTACAATGTAGGCGGTGTGTTCAAACCAGCAGTTATCGTGGCCACAGGAAACTATCCCAACACACGCTTGTCATGGGAAAAGAACCGTGATTACAATGTTGGCATAGACCTTGGGTTTTGGGATAACAGGTTTGGGCTTACTTATGAGTATTACGTTCGCTACCGTACGGATATGCTGACGCCCGCTCCCGACTATCTGTACCCCGCTTCCACAGGTACCAATGGTAGTGTGCCATTGATGAATTTTGGCAAGTTAAAGGCTTGGGGATGGGATCTTACGCTCACGCACAGAAACAGCATCAACAAGTTTAGGTATGACGCTGCACTCACGTTGTCATTAGGACGTGACAAAGTGATAGACTGGGGAGACGAATCCAACCAGTTGGAGAACATGCGCAGAAAAGGACAAAGCACGGGAACTACATGGATGTACGAATCGTTAGGTTTGTTCCAGACACAAGAAGAGATCGATAATTGGAAACTCAACCAAGACGGGTCGTACAACGGTAAAAACAAAACGATAAAACCCGGCGACATCAAATACAAAGATCAGAACGATGATGGTGTTTTGGATGATAAAGATTTGAAACCTTTCAGAGATTCACAATATCCCGATTTCACTGGAAGTTTACGTTTGGGTGCGAGTTACAAAGGGTTCTTCGTGAGTGTAATGTTCCAAGGAGTGGCAGGCTTCAAGCAATATGTAAGCGAGATGTACTCATTAGAAAACAGTAGCTTGCCCAAGTTCCAAGATTACCACCTCACAGATTGTTGGACTCCCGAGAACCCCAACGCTTCGTTCCCACGCGTCAAGTTGGCAACGGCAAGAGACAACAACCGTAAGAAGTCATCATTCTGGGTGCGAGACAACAGCTTTGTACGCTTAAAATCTGTCAGTGTCGGCTATTCGTTGCCCTCCTCTTTGCTGAGCAAGCTCAAACTATCATCGCTTAGTATATCATTGATGGGTGGCAACCTTTATACATGGAGCAAGCTCAAGTACATGGATCCCGAATCAATGAGAGGATATCCCATCCAGCGCACTTATGGTATCAATGCGAATATTGGTTTCTAAACAAGAAATACATAAACTTATGATTATGAACAGAATTAGTAAATATATATTGACTGGCTTTGCCTCTTTGTCACTTACTTTCGTGACTACAGGTTGTGACGACCTATTTAATGACGCACCTGTTGATAAACTTGCGGAGCCGAGTATTTGGGCAAGCCCCAACCTCTTGGACGAGTACAGCTTGGTATGGTATCACAACCTTTCCGATGGTTTCAGCACAATGATGTCCACAAGTTGGTTCTTACGCTATCTGTCAAAACCGTATACAGGATGGTTTACCGACCAAATTACCTACTCGCGTACAGAATGGAGCCGTACTATTTTTGCTGAGGAAGTGGCTGGCGAAGAAGAAGCTATCAATACTGCGGGCTTAAATGAGTGGGGCAAGGACTATGAAATGATACAGCACATCAATAGGCTGTTAGCCAATGCAAACGAAATAGCCGATGGACCACATAAAAATCGTGTTTTGGGTGAGGCTCATTTCTTTAGGGGATGGTATTACTACCAACTCCTCCGTCGTTTTGGTGCACCAATGCTTATTCAAGAATTGTACGACCCGTTGAATGATCAACGCACATTCCCGCGTTCCTCATACGAGGAGATGGTGGCTTATATCGCTTCGGAGGCAGACAAGGCTGCCAATCTACTCGCCGTGAGAAACGAACCAGAGAATGTGGGACGTGTAACAAAAGGTGCAGCTATCATGCTCAAAGCCAAAGCGTACTTCTGGGTGGGGTCGCCAGCGTTTCAAAACAAGGGCAAAACCATCTACGGCTTCAAGTCTGATCGTTCCAAAGAGATGATGCAAAAAGCCGTTAATGCCTATGAAGAATTGATGCGTTTGGGATGCTACTCATTAGTGCCAGTTACAGGCAATACCGAAAGTGAGATAGCCGAGAGCTACAATTCACTTTTCCGACTTCACAACAGTTCGGAGTCTATATACGAGGTTCAACACAGTGCTGACGGTATTGTAGATGATTTCGGACACCGTCTCGACGAAGATGCTGCCTCACCATTCTTTGCAGGAACCAGTTGTGCATATGTTCCCACCCAGAACCACGTGGACGAATATGGTATGCGAGATGGCAAAACCTATGACGCACAACATCCGTACGCAAACCGTGATTATCGCTTTTATGCCAACATCACTTATGATGGCTCAACGTATAACAAACATGAGTTTGAGATACATTATGCTGTGGACAAGGGAAAGGAGGTGCCTGGCGCTGACCTTACGAAATACGGTACCAGTCGTAACGCTGCTGTAACACGCACAGGATACTACATGCGTAAGTTTCTTGACCCCAAAACAGAGCTTTTCGGCGATAGCAAATATGGCAGCAAACAGCATTATATCATTTGGAGATACGCTGAGGCGCTGCTCGATTATGCAGAGGCTCAGTTCCGTGTGGGCAATGCAGCCAAGGCTTTGGGGGCTGTCAACGAGGTTAGACAGAGAGTACACATGGACGGTTTGCCCTCCATTACGCTTGAGCAGATACTTCATGAGCGTCGTGTGGAGTTAGCTTTCGAGGAGTCTATATATTGGGATTATCTTCGATTGGGAACAGCGTTCGATAAATTGAACGGTTCTACCAACCCTTTGCAGGGCATGAAGATTGTCAAGTTAGCAGACGGTACAACTACCTATACGGTCAGCGACCTGAAGAGTCAGGCAGCCGAACGGGTATTTAGAGCCAACCAATATTACTATCCCATACCTTGGTCGGAGGTGCGGTATCATGGGATAGAACAAAATGAGGGATGGCACGAGATTAAATAGTATTTCTCGTTATAGCATGCTCTTGAATTATTATACGTCTGCGACGCTCTTTAATAGGGGTGTCGCAGATGTTTTTTGGTTGATGCTGTTTTGTTACGGGTGCGCTATAAAGCGGTCTTTGTAAAGGAACAAAGTCCTTATAAATAAGAGATCCGTTGCAAAAATCTAAAGTATTTAAGCCGAGATAGCAAAGTACTCAAAAATAATGCGTATCTTTGTCCGAAAATATACTCATAGGATATAAGATATGGCACAAGAAGATGTTTTCAAAAAGATTGTGAGCCACTGCAAGGAATACGGTTTTGTGTTTCCCAGCAGTGATATATACGATGGTTTGGCAGCCGTTTACGACTATGGACAGAATGGTGTTGAGCTGAAAAAGAACATCAAAGAATATTGGTGGAAGAGCATGGTGCTACTGCACGAAAACATTGTGGGCATCGACTCGGCCATCTTCATGCACCCCACCATCTGGAAAGCCAGTGGACACGTGGACGCCTTCAACGACCCTTTGATAGACAACCGCGACTCGAAGAAGCGCTATCGGGCCGATGTGCTGATAGAGGACCAGATTGGTAAGTACGAAGAAAAAATCGATAAAGAGGTGGCTAAGGCTGCCAAACGGTTTGGTGATGCTTTCGATGAAGCGAAATTCAGGGCTACTAACCAGCGTGTACTCGACCATCAGGCCAAGCGTGATGCCCTGCACGAGCGTTACACCCAGGCCATGCAAGGCCCCGATTTGGCAGAACTGAAACAGATTATCCTGGATGAAGGCATCGTAGACCCCATCAGTGGCACCAAGAACTGGACCGACGTGCGCCAGTTCAACCTGATGTTCTCCACCGAAATGGGCTCGCTCTCGGACGCTACCAATAAGATATATCTGCGACCAGAAACGGCGCAAGGCATCTTTGTGAACTATCTCAACGTGCAGAAAACGGGGCGCATGAAGCTGCCTTTTGGTATCGCACAAATCGGTAAGGCTTTCCGCAACGAGATTGTGGCACGCCAGTTTATCTTCCGTATGCGCGAGTTCGAGCAGATGGAGATGCAGTTCTTCGTGAAGCCCGGCACCGAGTTGGAGTGGTTCAAGCAATGGAAACAAACACGCATGGCGTGGCATCAGGCACTGGGCTTCGGTGCGGAAAACTATCGTTTCCACGACCATGAGAAGCTGGCCCACTATGCCAATGCGGCCACCGACATCGAGTTCAAGATGCCATTTGGATTCAAAGAGGTGGAAGGCATACACTCGCGTACCAACTTCGACTTGTCGCAACACGAGAAGTTCAGCGGCAAGAACCTGAAATATTTCGACCCAGAGACCAGCGAGAGCTATGTGCCATACGTCATCGAAACCTCTATTGGCGTAGACCGCATGTTCCTCTCCGTGATGTGTCACAGTTATCAGGAAGAAGAATTGGAGAACGGTGAGAAGCGTGTTGTGCTTCGTTTGCCGGCAGCTTTGGCACCTGTAAAATGTGCGGTGATGCCTTTGGTGCGTAAGGAGGGTTTGCCCGAGAAGGCGCGCGAGATAGTAGACCTACTCAAGTTCCATTTTAATACGAGTTACGATGAGAAGGATTCTATCGGTAAGCGTTATCGCCGTCAGGATGCGGTTGGCACGCCTTATTGCGTGACGGTTGACTTTGACACGCTGAAAGACAACAAGGTGACGCTGCGCCATCGTGACACCATGGAACAGCAGCGCGTGGACATCAGCGAGTTGTGCTCGGTGATAGAAGAAAAGGTAAGTATCACCAGTTTGCTGAAAAAAATGCAATAAATCTCACTGCCCGTAAGCCATCCAAGGCTTATGTAGGCAAATTAGAACGAAACGACAATGAAGAAAAATTCAATATGCTACCTTCTTCTGCTCATGATGGCTGTCTTCACGATGGCATCGTGTAGCGAAGACAGCGGCGAGGTGGAAGAGTTTGCCGATTGGCAACATAAGAACGAAACCTATTTCGCACAGCTTCATGCCGCCACGCAAGAGCGAATTGCGAAGGGCGACCGGAACTGGATGATCATTCGCAACTGGTCGTTGCCAGCCGATGGACAGAACTTTCATGCCGATTTGAACAATTATATCATCGTGCATGTGTTGGAACGAGGCAACAGTACCTCGGGTAGTCCGCTGTACACCGATTCGGTGATGGTGAACTATCGTGGTCGTCTCATCCCCTCAGCCACCTATACAGCAGGCTATTTGTTCGACCGTAGCTATTCGGGTGCGTACAATCCGCAAACCATGAATCCTGCCCGATTGGCGGTGAGTGGACTTGTCGACGGCTTTACCACGGCACTGTTGCACATGTCTATCGGCGACCGTTGGGAGGTTTACATCCCTTATAAATTGGGCTATGGTACGGAGAAAGCTCCCAAAAGCGAAATCCCCGGCTATTCAACGCTGATTTTCGATATCGGTTTGGCGGGCTATTATCGCCCTAAAGCTCCTACCCGAGCAGGTGTGGTGTCTGGTTCTTGGATTAAGAAATAGGCTGAATGCCAACTAAAAAGGCCAAGCAAGTCCTTCGAATTCGGATGACTTGCTTGGCCTTTTGTCGTTATATATACAAGCATCCATTACCTGACTTCATCTTTGCTTCACCCAGTTCGTTTCAGACGCATACGGCCTCTGGGCGTTTTACAATGTGCCTGTTGGTCGAGGTGGTTACGGGCTGTAAGCCCAAAAGCCTATAGCCCAAGGCATCGCCTTGGGTAAGTGTGTTGCAAGGCGTACGCCCCGCAGGGGCAAAAGCACGCGCAATACAATGTCAGTCAAATGCTTTTGTCCTTACAGGACGCAGTTACCTCAACGCATCACAACCTCAGGGCGATGCCCTGGGCTATAGGCTTTTGGGCTTTCAGCCCGTGGGTTACCGCATCTCCCAACCAGAATAAAGAAGCTTGGTTGTCAATGATTTGCGAACTTTTGAAGGAAAAACTACGAAGTTTGGGGTGGATTTGCTTGGCCTTTTGTTGTTATATGGATATATCAATTTCATTTTGATTTACATCAAGAAACATTGTTTTTGTGTAAAAACTACCTACAGTTTCTTGGTTGTGTACGGAAACAGCAGTATCTTTGCATCGTCAATGAGACAAAAAGGATGTCGGGAGACGTTCGAAATGAAATCGATTCAATTGAAAATTTGAGAGATATCATAAGTATTAGACCCAAAGGTAAAAGATGAAGATATCAGGTATTAGTTGGTAAAGAGAAAGTTTGACAGAGGATAACATTGAAGAGGTATTGGTTAAGGTAAAAGATTTTAGGATAGACACAGAAGAGGTATTAGTCAAGGTAAATAAGATTTAGGATAGACAGAAGATAGGTTTAGTCAAGGTAAAAGTGTTTTAGGATAGACGAAAATAGGGTTAGTTAAGGTAAAAATTAAGGTTGTTAGTAAGGAGAAATCTTCAATAGTAAAAGGCTCCAACCACACGATAAGCGTTGGAGAAGGTTAGGTAAAAGATTGTTTAGGATTGGATGAAAAGCCTAGTCGCAGCAATATGCTGCACTGGCTACGCCGCGGGAGGGGCGTGAGAGAAACAAAAATACTTCCCTTTTTGAGAGATTATAGAAAGAAATCAATATGATAAGGAGCGATTACACTGAAGAGGTGAATCGCTTTTTTTCTGTCTTGTTTTCACCATCTGCTCGTTTGATGATGCCCCCTGCGACGTTGTAGTTGAGCAGGCAATGGCACCTGAAAAGAATGATGCGTAGTGGAAATATTCTTGACAATAAGCCCTCTATAATTTGCTTCTAAGTCATCAACCTCTGGTCTGGTCGAAAATACGCCAAAAATAAAAGACTTTTATAATTGATTGAATATCAGTAAATTGTGAGCTAACAACCACCTGTTCACTCTATTTTTCATGTTTTTACTTGCAAAAGCATAGCTCTTGAGGTTCAATAAGCATGCTTTTACCCCTCAATATGGTATCTATTACATCGCAAAGTGACCCTACTAGTTGGGTAAAACTAATGGTTTTGCCTCAAAAATGAGGATTTCTTATTGCAAATGGTGACCGCTTGCCTACCATAAGCCTATTGATTTTTTCTAGATTTCACATTCACACATTCGATTTTATTGTCATTTTTTTGAACAATGTAGAGGCGTGATTCATCACGTTCCGCCTCGCTGGACGATATGTTGTCGCATGGGACGTAATCGTAAAGGATTTTCTGAAAAATCTCACACAAAACAAATTATAATCCGTACCTTTGCAGAAGATAGGCTGCGCCTTAACAAAGCAAGTA
>URFI01000013.1 GCA_900547085.1 uncultured Prevotella sp. | reverse complement strand
AAGGGTGATGGAATGCCAACACCAGGAATTCCAGAATCGTTGAACGTGCTGCTGCATGAATTGCGTGGACTCGGATTGAGCGTGAAACTCGATTAGTAATGAATAGATTGTTTTCACACAATAAAGATAAAGAACATGGCTTTTAAGAAAGATATAAAAGTAAAAAATAATTTTACGAAGATAACCATCAGCTTGGCTTCTCCTGAAGAGATTCTGGAGAATTCATACGGTGAGGTGACTAAACCAGAAACCATCAATTACCGTACGTACAAGCCCGAACGGGATGGCTTATTCTGTGAACGCATCTTTGGTCCTACAAAAGACTACGAGTGCGCTTGTGGTAAGTACAAGCGTATTCGTTACAAGGGAATTGTCTGCGACCGTTGTGGTGTTGAGGTCACAGAAAAGAAAGTACGTCGCGAGCGTTCCGGACATATTGAATTGGTGGTGCCTGTAGCGCATATATGGTACTTCCGCTCCTTGCCTAACAAGATTGGTTACTTGCTGGGTATGCCAACCAAGAAACTTGATTCGGTGATTTACTACGAGAAATATGTAGTGATCAAACCAGGGCTCATGGAAGGACGTAAAGATGCTGATGGGGCCGAAGTCAATGGATCACATGTCATGGATTTACTGACGGAAGATGAATATTTAGACATCATCGACCATCAACTGGATCCAAACAATGATCGCTTGGAGGACACGGATCCCAATAAGTTTATTGCCAAGATGGGTGCCGAGGCTGTCTATGATTTGCTGGCCAATCTGGATTTGGATTCTATCTCATACGAGTTGCGCGACCGTGCCAACAACGACTCGAGCCAACAGCGTAAGACTGAGGCTTTGAAGCGTTTGCAGGTTGTTGAAGCCTTCCGTACCAGTACGGATGTCAATCGCCCCGAGTGGATGATCCTGAAGATTGTACCAGTGATTCCTCCCGAGTTGCGTCCGCTCGTTCCATTGGATGGAGGTCGCTTCGCTACATCCGACTTGAATGATCTCTACCGTCGCGTCATTATTCGTAACAACCGTCTAAAACGCTTGATGGAAATCAAAGCACCTGAGGTTATTCTGCGTAATGAGAAGCGTATGCTCCAAGAGGCAGTCGACTCCTTGTTCGACAACTCACGCAAGAGCAGTGCAGTGAAGAGCGAGAGCAATCGTCCATTGAAGTCGTTGTCTGACTCTCTGAAAGGTAAGGCAGGACGTTTCCGTCAAAACCTCTTGGGTAAACGTGTTGACTATTCAGCTCGTTCGGTAATTGTCGTTGGACCTGAATTGAAGATGGGAGAGTGTGGCTTGCCTAAGTTGATGGCAGCTGAGCTCTACAAGCCCTTCATCATCCGCAAACTCATCGAACGCGGTATCGTCAAGACGGTGAAGAGCGCCAAGAAGATAGTCGACCGTCGTGAGCCTGTCATTTGGGACATCTTGGAGAACGTGATGAAGGGTCATCCGGTGCTTTTGAACCGTGCCCCTACACTTCACCGATTGGGTATCCAGGCTTTCCAGCCTAAACTGATTGAAGGCAAGGCTATTCAGCTGCATCCTTTGGCTTGTACTGCCTTCAATGCCGACTTTGATGGTGACCAGATGGCCGTTCACCTTCCTTTGAGTAATGAGGCCGTTCTTGAAGCTCAGATTTTGATGCTCCAGAGCCACAACATCTTGAACCCAGCCAATGGTGCTCCTATCACCGTTCCTTCTCAGGACATGGTGCTGGGCTTGTATTATGTAACCAAGATTCGCCCAGGAGCCAAGGGCGCTGGTCTTACTTTCTATGGTCCTGAAGAAGCCATCATCGCCTATAATGAAGGACGATGCGACTTACATGCCCCTGTGAAAGTGATTGTAAAGGATTTGGTCAACGGACAGTTGGAAGACCGCATGGTCGACACGTCAGTGGGTCGCGTCATCGTCAATGGCATCATCCCAGATGAAGTGGGCTATTTCAATGACATCATTTCTAAGAAAACCCTGCGCGGCATCATTTCGGATGTTATCAAGGTTGTAGGTATGGCTCGCGCATGTGAGTTCTTGGATGGAATCAAGAATTTGGGTTATCGAATGGCTTACTTGGCAGGTCTTTCCTTCAACTTGGATGATATCATCATTCCTGAAGAAAAGGCAACTATTGTGAAGAAAGGCCAGGACGAGGTAAATCAAATCAAGTCCAATTACGAGATGGGATTTATCACCGATACTGAACGTTACAATCAGGTCATCGATGCATGGACGCATGTCAACAATGAGCTGGGTGACGTCCTCATGAAGGAGATGACCGAGAACGACCAAGGATTCAATGCCGTGTACATGATGCTCGATTCTGGAGCCCGTGGTTCTAAGGATCAGATTAAGCAGCTCTCTGGTATGCGTGGTTTGATGGCCAAACCTCAGAAAGCAGGAGCTGAAGGACAACAGATTATTGAGAACCCTATTCTTTCTAACTTCAAGGAAGGTATGTCCGTGCTCGAGTACTTTATCTCCTCGCACGGTGCCCGAAAGGGTCTTGCCGATACGGCTATGAAGACTGCCGACGCTGGTTATTTGACACGTCGTTTGGTAGACGTTTCTCACGATGTCATCATCACCGAAGAAGATTGTGGTACTTTGCGTGGACTGGTCTGCACAGCACTGAAGAGTGGGGATGAGATTATTTCGACGCTTTACGAACGTATCTTGGGACGTGTTTCTGTGCATGACATCATTCATCCGACAACAGGCGAACTGATTGTAGCAGCTGGTGATGAAATTACAGAGGACAAAGCTCGACAGATTGATGAATCACCGATTGAGAGTGTTGAAATTCGTTCGGTGCTCACCTGTGAGAGCAAGCATGGTGTCTGCAAGAAATGTTACGGACGTAACCTTGCAACAGGCTCCCACGTTGGTATTGGAGAAGCAGTTGGTGTAATTGCTGCCCAATCAATTGGTGAACCGGGTACACAGCTAACCCTTCGTACTTTCCACGCTGGTGGTGTGGCTGGTAACGCGGCTGCCAATGCCAGCATCGTGGCAAAGAACGACTGTAAGATTGAGTTTGAAGAACTGCGTACCGTACCATTCGTTGAGAGTGACGGCGAGAAGGATGTTGAATGTATGAAAGTGGTGAGCCGTTTGGCTGAAATCCGTTTCATCGATCCCAATACCGACATCGTATTAAGTACACTGAATGTGCCTTATGGCAGCTCACTCTATTACAAACATGGTGACAAGGTGCAAAAAGGAAGCCTCATTGCTAAGTGGGATCCTTTCAACGCATTGATTGTTTCAGAATATTCCGGTACCTTGAAGTTTAATGGTGTTGTCGCTGGTAAGACCTACCATGCTGAAACTGACGAGACAACGGGTCTGACCGAAAAGATCATCAGTGACTCCAAGGATAAGTCATTGGTGCCTACCTGTGACATCATCGACAAGAATGGAGAAGTGTTGGGTACCTATAACTTCCCCGTAGGTGGACACGTTGTTGTTGATGACGGAGCAACCATCAAGTCGGGTCAAACTTTGGTGAAGATACCGCGTGCCGTAGGTGGTGCTGGTGATATCACTGGTGGTCTTCCGCGCGTTACCGAGTTGTTCGAGGCTCGTAACCCATCCAACCCCGCTGTGGTTTCTGAAATCGATGGAGAGGTAACCATGGGTAAGGTGAAGCGAGGCAACCGAGAAATCATCGTCACCTCAAGAACTGGTGAGCAAAAGAAGTATCTTGTTTCGTTGAGCAAGCAGATTCTTGTTCAAGAACACGATGCCGTTCGTGCTGGTACGCCGTTGTCAGATGGTGTCATCACACCCGATGACATCTTGGCCATCAAAGGTCCTACCGCTGTACAAGAGTACATTGTAAACGAGGTACAAGACGTATACCGTTTGCAAGGAGTGAAAATCAACGACAAGCACTTTGAAATCATCGTTCGCCAGATGATGCGTAAGGTTCAAATCAACGAGCCGGGTGATACTACGTTCTTGGAGCAAGAACTGGTAGACAAACTCGACTTTGCCGAGGAGAACGATCGTATCTGGGGTAAGAAGGTGGTTACCAAGGCTGGTGACAGCGAGGTGTTGAAAGTAGGACAGATTGTGACGGCGCGCAAGCTCCGTGATGAAAATTCGGCCTTGAAACGTCGCGATTTGCGACCCGTAGAGGTTCGTGATGCTCTTCCTGCTACGTCCACTCAGATACTTCAGGGTATCACTCGTGCCGCATTGCAAACCAAGAGTTTCATGAGTGCTGCTTCGTTCCAGGAAACGACAAAGGTTCTCAACGAGGCTGCCATCCGTGCGAAGGTAGACCATCTGGAGGGAATGAAGGAGAACGTGATTTGCGGTCACCTGATACCTGCCGGAACAGGACTTCGCCAGTGGGAGAAACTCATTGTAGGCTCGAAAGAAGAGTACGAGCGTATTGAGGCAAATCGCAAGAATGTACTTGATTTTGCTGACTGATAATTCATGAAATGAAAGTAAACGATGCCTAACTTCATCGTCTAACATCATCATAAGGGTGTGTCATTGATAATAGATGGCACACCCTTTTTCTGTTGACATACCACGTTCAGCCCTAGATTCACAACGCCCTATTCATTGCCAGCATAAAGCAAGCAGAAGATGGGAAAATCCAAAGTCTCTAATCTGATGACACCGTACAGAATGTGCATCATGAAGAAGAATTGTGATACACTACCTTTTTGGCATATTATACAATAATATTTACTATATTTGCATATCATCTTATCTTTATTTATGGAAAGTCCAACCAACAGAATAAAAGAGGTGTTGACCGAAAAAAGGATTAAGCAAAGATGGTTTACAAAAAAGCTGGGCGAGAGTTTTCAATAGAAAACTCTTACGTTTGCAATCGTCATCAGCCAGCCTTGAATTGCTATTCCAAATAACAGAGATCTTGCTGGTGAATCCAAAAGAATGTATGAATACTCCAGATGAATATTTTTTTTCCATTATGGCAAAACATAAAGAACAACATAAGAAATCAATTCGCTTCTTCAACGACCGTGAAGTACGTGCCGTATGGGATGAAGAGAACAACAAATGGTGGTTCTCAGTGCTTGATATTATTGCTGCCATCAACGAGCCAGATGATTACCAAAAGACGAGGAACTATTGGAAGTACCTTAAGACCAAACTAAGAAAAGAAAATAGTCAGTTGGTTAGTGCTACTAACCAACTGAAGTTAAAAGCCTCTGACGGAAAGTATTATAAGACAGATACACTTGATGCAGAGGGTGTAACTCTTTTGGCAAAGCAAATCAATAATACCAAGGCTATGAACTTTCTTGACTGGTTCCTCTATAGTGATAACACTATTGATGGACAGAGCAAGAAAAAGGCTTATCAGCTTTTTGAAAGTGGTATCTTAAAGACTGTAGACCCAGGTACAATCAAATGTTTACAACAAATACACGCTTATCTCTTTGGTGGTCTTTACGACTTTGCAGGGCAAATTCGCACAAAGAATATCTCCAAAGGTGGTTTTACCTTTGCTAATTGTATGCACTTCCCTGCTACGCTGCAAACGATTGAACGAATGCCAGAAACTACCTTTGATGAGATAATGGACAAATATATCGAAATGAATGTAGCCCATCCTTTTATGGAGGGTAATGGCCGCAGCACCCGTATTTGGCTCGACCTCATGCTAAAGCGTTCTCTCAAGCGGTGTGTGGATTGGAGCCAAATAGACAAAAACGATTATCTCAATGCCATGCGTGAGAGTGTTGCAGACAGCACGCACATCAAAGCCTTGGTACAACCTGCACTCACCACCAAGATCAATGATCGAGAAATGTTTATGAAGGGTATTGATTATTCATATTATTATGAACAGAACGATTAATCAATAGAATGAGAAGTAATCTGCTAAGGCATTGAGCTATTACATATAAGGAGGAGAGAAGGTAAAATAAAAATACAAACAACTATATATGAAAAAAGAAGTAATTCAAGAACTCTACAACGATTTTGAAGCCGCAGCTGCGGAATTAGAAGGAGTGGAGTGTTGGAGCGCACGTGAACTCCAAACTCTGTTAGGCTATTCCAAGTGGGAGAATTTTTCTAAAGTCATAGACAAAGCTAAAACAGCCTGCGACAAAGCAGGACAACAGATATCCGACCATTTTCCTGACGTCAAGAAAATGGTTAATCTCGGTTCTGGGTCAGAAAGAGAAATCAACGACATGCTATTAACTCGATACGCCTGTTATCTCATTGCACAAAATGGAGACCCACGTAAGGAACAAATTGCTTTTGCACAAACCTATTTTGCCATACAAACACGTAAAACCGAGCTAATAGAACAAAGATTACTGGAGATTGAACGCAACAAAGCTCGTACAAAACTACAAGAAACAGAAAAGCATCTTTCTGGAGTACTCTATGAAAGAGGTATCGACAATAAAGGTTTTGCCACAATTCGCTCTAAAGGAGATCAGGCTCTGTTTCGTTTGAATACGGCACAAATGAAAAGAAAGATGGGAGTACCAGTGAGCAGACCAATAGCCGACTTTTTGCCCACAATAAGTATCAAGGCGAAGGATTTTGCAGCAGAAATGACAAATGTCAATGTGCAACAAAAAGATTTATACGGAGAGGGTCAAATCAGCAAAGAACATATAGAGAACAATAAAGCAGTTCGGCAAATAATGATTCAACGAGGAATCATCCCCGAAAATCTCCCTCCCGCTGAGGATGTAAAAAAGGTTGAAAGGAGATTGGCGAGTGAGGAGAAAAAAGCACTGATCAACAAAACAAAAAAGAAATCATGATATATGAACAACATTTATCCTTCAACTTATCGTGACTGTGTGGATTGGAGCCAAATAGACAAAAACGATTATCTCAATGCCATGCGTGAGAGTGTTGCAGACAGCACGCACATTAAAGCCTTGGTACAACCTGCCCTCACCACCAAGATTGATGATCGAGAAATGTTTATGAAAGGTATTGATTATTCATATTGTTACGAACAAAATGATTAAATTTTATGGCTATATTGTTTTTTGAATCTTTGTTTTCATCACTTGCTTCTTGCTGTTGATTATCCTCTATTGGCAGCATCATTGCGACAAGAAAGTTTATGTGGACAAGCGTGTTCGCAGTGAACGGATGAGCCAAAAATAGAGCGGTTACAATAGAAAGGCTATGGCTTAAGATTGAAAAGAAGCTCGTCACATCTTAAATTGTGCAAAGCACAAGTTTTTTTTGAAATAAATTGTATCTTTGTCCTGCGATGGATGAGAATATGAAAAATTGAAGAGCTTTGCGCAACAGTAATATCCAAGAACAGCTCCTCAATGTCATCAGAGAGAATCTTTCTGTTACAAGGAAGAAACCTCAATCATTATAGGATACACCGAAGGAAAAATTAAATACCATATTGAGACACTTGCAACTCTTGGTATGAGCAAACACGAAGGCTCAATAAAAGCAAGAAAGCAGATAATCCTAAAACAATCATAAAATCAAGACAATGAATAAGACCTTATGGAATTACTATAAACAATCGGCCGATGGGAAGAAGAGTATAGATCTGTTTGATCCCGAACCTGACGATGCTTATCAGGCTGCTGAACGTATTGCAGAATTTCTGAAGAATTGGGACAAAGACATTAATCCACAACAATTTGGTGATGGCTTGTTGATATACGATGTAAACATGGCAGACCGTCATCTCTTAAACGGAGAGTCTTTCAGCCGTAAGAGTTTTGAGGCTTTTATTGAAACTTATGATCTGAAAGAATTCTACCTACAGGGAGAAAATGTAATTTGGTCAGAAGACCGCTATTTTATTCCTGCGGATAAATTCCGACAGAAAGCAGCAACTCTGAATGTACTGTCCATGTATTTGTATTATTGCGACTCTTATTTCAAACCCATCCTCCTTCCGCGACGCTTTGATATTATCCAAAGAAGTTGTGATGCGCTTGGAATAGAAGTGCCACCAATCCCTCATACAAAGAATTACAAAGAGTTCTTGATGTATTACTATGATTTATGTGGTGTGCTGAATGAATTTCAACAAGAAAATGAATTGACGGATGCAGAGTTTTGCGCTTGTCTATATGATTATGGGGCAAGAGTTCTATTAGATGACAACAGTCATGTTGATGACGAATTACCCCAGCCCACCAACGTATGGTTAACAGGTGCTTCAGTTAAAAATGACTTCAATTATCTTGACTCTTTAGGCAAACAACAAGATACAGAAACCTCTATTTGGGCCTGTAACGAAAGAACTCGTAAGGGGGATTTGGTCATCGTATATTGCACTTCTCCACGAAGCTACCTTCATTCAATATGGAGAGCTGCGTCAACTGGTATTTTCAATCCATTTGATTATTATCATTGCCGCACTACTGTTCGTGACGGTGTTAGACTTCCCGAAATTAGTTTTTCGGATTTAAAAGATGATCCTTACTTTTCACAATTACCTATTGTACGGCGAAATTTGCAGGGGGTAAATGGTATTGAGCTATCTGCCAAAGATTATTCCGAGTTATTGAAGTTAGCAGAAAGAAAGGGTGGAAATGCGACTGATTACCCTCCACTGTTTATTGGTGAGGCTGTTGATTTCGGAGAAATCAAACTTGAAAGGGATGTAGAAGAAAATATACTCATTCCTATACTGAAGCGAATAGGTTACAAAGATTCTGACTGGACGAGACAACTTCAATTAAAAGCTGGAAGAAAAGAAAAAGCGATACCTGATTTCGTATTTTTTCCACAAGGTGCCACCCACTTTGAAAGTGCACCTTTAGTGATTGAAGCTAAACTGGATATGTCCTCCATGGTTGAAGAGCAGAAAGCCTTTCGCCAAGCACTGTCATACGCACGCTTGCTGCGTTCCACGCTAATGGGAATTTGCGACAAGGAACGGCTTGTGATTTATGCTCTTGATTCTTCTGGTAGTTGTAACATTGAAAGACCATTGTTTGATAACCATTGGCAAGCCATCTATTCGGATGGAATCATTGGTGCGAAGTTAAATCAATTGATTGGAGCTGAAGTCATAAAAGAGGAATGCGGTGATATATAACTATTCAGCGTTAGATGCACAACACCCAGTCAATGCCAGCATAAAGCAAGCAGAAGATAGACAAAATCCAAAGTGGCTAATCTGATATAAACGAAAAGCTTATAGAAAGGCATTAGAATAAGATTACAATAAACTAATGATTAAAATTATGGGGAAGATTTATCATTACACAACAATAGAAACATTAGCCTTAATTCTAAAAAATAAGACTATACGATTTAGCCGATTAGATACTCTTAATGACTTGGAGGAAGGACATATTACTTCATGTGACATAGATGTTGGCAAACTTGCTTATGTGTCGTGTTGGACTGAAAATCCAAAAGAGGCAATTCCACTATGGAGAATATACGGCAAAGATAGTATGGGGGTTAGAATAGCTTTAGAGAAAGATATGTTCAAAGATTATGAGTGGACGGTCGAACATTGCCGAGAGAACAATTCTTTAAATATACCAGTTCATGGTAATGGTTCAGCGGGGAAATTTAAGATCCCCTTTAGTGATTGTTTAAACGATGGGTGCGTGATGATTCCCCCCACAACCACAAAGAGTTTCTATTTTCCTATGCATTATGTAGAGGATATTAAGCCTTATATTGAAGAGTCTGCTTCCATCACTCAAAAACACATTGAAAGCATTAATCTTTCAAATATTGGGCAATATAAACATGAACGGTGGGCATTTGAAGAAGAATCAAGATTTATTATTTATAAGCATCCTATTGATATTTTTGAATATTTAAAAGACTCTACTATGGAAACCCATTCAAGTGGATACATAAACAATAGGTTTGATGACTTAACATCTTATGACATGCATTTGAAAGATGATATATTCAATAGTTTAGAAGTTAGGTTATCTCCATCTGCTAATGAAAGCCATAAGATAATAGTAGATAGCCTTTTAAAGGAATATGCTCCGAAGGCAATTTGCGAAGAAAGCGAACTTAAAACTAAAATTAAATTTAAATAGAGATAACATCCAAGATATTTACTAATCAGTACTACTCCAATTGAGGAAACTTCTTTGCATTGCACAATCGTAAGCTATCGATAATCAATACATTATATATTTGAGGAGAAGAAGTAAGAACAAGACTAAACTAAACATTCTTGTTAAGGCATTACTAAATATTTCATGTAATAGAATCGTCATAACACTAACACTAAAAATTCAAAACACCATGGACAAAGGTTTATTGAAAAAACTAACTGCCGAACCAGGGAAGAAACACAAGGTGTCGGATTTCGACACGAACTACACGGCAGACCTGAACAAGAAAGAGGGTAAAAAACTATTGAAAGAAAACGTCAAGACGATGGCGGCTTTGCAAAACATGCTTTATGCACATAACCGGCATGCTGTGCTAATTATCTTTCAGGCCATGGATGCAGCGGGAAAAGACGGTACGATTAAACACGTTATGTCGGGCATCAACCCGCAGGGATGTCAGGTGTTTTCGTTCAAACAGCCCTCGGCTGTCGAACTTGACCACGGCTATCTGTGGCGCATCCAAAAGAATGTACCTGAACGGGGGCGCATCGGCATCTTCAACCGTTCACATTATGAAGACGTGTTGGTGGGAAGAGTTCATCCGGAGATTATCCTCGGAGGACAAATTCCGGGGATGAAAAAAGTGGATGATGTCAATGAGGACTTTTGGGAAAAGCGATACCAGCACATCAATGACTTCGAGCGTTATTTGACGGAAACAGGTACGACCGTGATCAAATTCTTCCTCAATGTTTCGAAAGAAGAGCAAAAAGAGCGTTTCCTGAAGCGACTGAACAACAAAGAAAAGAATTGGAAATTTTCTGCCAGTGATGTTGAGGAGCGCCAACATTGGGACGACTATATGGATGCTTATAGCAAGATGCTCACCAAAACGTCTACCGACTATGCTCCATGGTACGTCATTCCGGCTGACCATAAATGGTTTATGCGTTACGCCGTCGGTGAAATTATCAGTCAGCACTTGGACAAGTTGAAGATGTATTATCCGCAACTTACCAAAGAGGAGACGGAAAATTTACAGGTATATCGCAAGCTATTGGAGGAAGAGGGTAAAGCTGAAAAAAAGGATTGAATGCCAGCAAAACGTTGATATCCCTATGAAAAAGTAGCAAATCGTGAATTATTCATGACATTTTTAATAAATATTCGTAAAAATATACTGGTAATTCATTTGTTTTTATTATATTTGTATAGATAATTAACATATAAGTCCTACTGCCTCGATGGTTTGTAGGCATCACCCTTTAACACATAATAATATGAAAGAAGAAGTGAAAAAGACTGCTGAAGAAGTGAAGGATAAGGCAGAAAAACAAGCAAATAAAGTTGAAAAGAAAGTAGAAAAGACGGCTGAAAACATTGCCAAGAAGGCTGACGAAGCGAAAGATAAAGCTGAAAAGAAAGTAGAAAAGGCAGCAGAAAATATTGCCAAGAAGGCCGATGAAACGAAAGATAAAGCTGACAAAAAAGTAGAAAAGGCGGCTGACGACATCGCCAAGAAGGCTGATGAAGCAAAAGAAAAGGCTGACAAAGCCATTGACAAAGCCAAGGACAAGATTGAGAAAGGAATTGATGACTTGGAGAAAAACGAGCATGTACAGGATGCCAAGAAAAAGGTAGAGGAAGTGGTGAACGACCACAACAAAACCGAGTGCAAGAAAGAAACTGAAAAGAAAGTTGAGCAAGCAGCAAAAGACTTAAAAGAGAAAGCGAAAGAAACGGCTGACGATGTGAAGGAGAAGGTCAAAGATGCCGTTGAAAATACAAAGGAAGCTACTAAGGACGCGGTTGAAAATTTGCGAGATAAAGCAAAAGATATCACTGAAACTGTGAAAGAAAAGACGGATGAGGTTGCCGACAAGCTGAAAGAAAACGAGAAAGTGCAAAACGCAGCTAAGTTTGTAAAAGAGAAGAGCGATGACGTCTCTCAGGCTGTTGACGAGGCTGCTGACAAGGTAGAACGCTCTGGCTTTTGGCAGAAACTGAAAGACATCTTTGGGTTTAAATAAGCCGTAGGCGCGAATCATTCAATGATGGCAACATGCGTGCTGGGACGCACGCATTGTTATGTTTTTTGACCAATTATTGCCTCAAAAACGGCACCTGCAAACTTTCAAAATAGAAAAAAACGATAGGCAAGCAGGCTGCAAGGTGGGGATGATTTGGCTAGGAAAAGCAAATTTTAGCGGTAAAGCATTGACTTTACTGTTTAAACAGCATCACTTTGGTTGACAATCTGCATGACTTTGCTGCGCAAAAGCATGCAGATATTATCCTTGATGCAATGCTTTTGCCCTTCAAAAGGCTTGTCATGCGGGGCCAAAATCGTGCGATAGACGCTTAAATCGCTATATATTAACGATATACAAACATGCCGCATTTTGGGCGTATTCACGGCAAGAGGCAGGTTTGTTTGCAAATTCTTCAAGCATGAAGAGATAGGTTGTCAAAAAATATTCATGTCAATTGGTCGGCATACAGTCATTCGTAACTAAACCTTAGTTGCAAAGTTAGTAGGGAAGCACCAGTCGTGTTTCCCTATATTTTTCTCCCTAAAAAAGACATAGCGGTATGGATAGGCGAAACTCGTGAGGGCATGAGGACTCATGTTGCTATGCCATTTATCATTTTCTCCAATTGTTGTACAGCCTCAGCCATTTCACTTGCGAAAGTTTCTGATGGCTGCAAAAAGGATTCACGTCCCCTTGCCAGCAGGGCATACAATTCTTTGTTCATGCCATCCACATACGAACTGATGGCATATTCAATATCGTCTTTCTGCCACTGCATGGTTGAATAACGATACACCTGCCACTTTTGATGGAAAAAACTATAAGCTGTTTCTATGCTGTCTTTGGGAATCATGAGGTGAGTTGATGAGTTGGTAAGTTTATAAGTTTATGAGTTTGTGAGTTGATAAGTTGGTAAGATGATGAGCTTTTGAGTTAATAAGTTGGTAAGTTGGTGAGTTCTTGAGTTATTTCGTTGGTGAGTTAATAAGTTAAAAGTTTATGTATTAAGAACTTACCATATCAACGCATAACGTACCGTTGATGCAACATCAACCACTACCAAACCCTGTTAAGTTTGGCTGAATATTGAAATCCGCCAGCTGCCAGACGCTTTTCAAGATCAGCTCTATCAACATTGAAGTGATAACAGATTTGGTCGAGATTATCAAACTCCTCATCACGCAACAAAAAGTTGATGGCCGACACCAACATCGGCGTATCATGTAATGGCAAATGATCCATGTTTCTTTCTCCTATCAATTAATGAATGCAAGCAAAGTTACAACTGCCTACATCCATGTTCCCTGCGACCAAGAGCCTCAAACGGGCATGTCTTTTAGGGAGGACAAAGGTAATCAAAAAATTATCATCAATACTGATGTGCATCAAAAAACAAGCGAGGGTAAAAATAAAGATGGAGCCAAAGGGGCCGCATCCAACATTTTTACTAATTTTGCAACCAATATTCTTACAACTAATTCTTTAGTAACGCCTTCGAAGCAAGAAGGCAAGATGTTTTTTGTATTTATGAACATTTGGAAAAAATGTGTATTATGCTTGGCCGCCATATTGTGTCTTGCGGCCTCAGCCCAAAAGCGGTTCACCATCAGCGGATATGTCAAGGACATCCACTCCAGTGAAACGCTCCTCGGGGCAACTATCCAAGACACTAACAGCCACATGGGGACCACAACCAACTCGTATGGATTCTACACGCTGACGCTCCCCGCCGGACAGGTTCAGGTGAGCTATTCGTATATAGGCTACGCACGCATGAAGAAGTCATTTGTGCTGGACAAAGATACCGTCATCAACATCCAGCTGGCACCATCGGCTAACCTGCCCGAGGTAGTGGTGTCATCGGCGAAAGATAATGCGGGAATCCTCGCCACCGGCATGGGCGTGACAGACATTGGTGTAAGCCAGATAGAACACACGCCCTCACTACTTGGTGAGACGGATGTCATCAGAACCATTCAGCTCATGCCTGGCGTTCAGCCGGGATCAGATGGTGGATCGGTGCTCTATGTCAGGGGAGGCAATGGTGACGAGAACCTAATTTTGCTCGACGGCACGCCCATTTACAAGATTGATCACCTGTTTGGTTTCTTCTCGGTGTTCACACCAGAGGCTTTGAAGAAGGTCACCTTCTACAAAAGTTCTTATCCCGCACGCTACAATGGGCGGTTGTCATCAGTCATTGATGTTAGGACGAAGGATGGCGACATGAACCACTTTCACGGAACGGCATCGCTGGGTTTGCTCACCAGTAGGGTGCAGTTGGAAGGGCCTATCGTAAAGAATCGCACCTCATTCAACTTCTCGGCGCGCACCACCTACATCAACTGGGTGTTGCAACCGTTCATGAAGGACGACGAAAAGTTTGGCTATCAGTTCTATGACCTTCACTTCAAGCTCAACCACCGCTTCTCGCATACAGACCGATTGTATCTGAGTGTGTACCGAGGACACGACATGTTGAAAGAAGACTACAAGGATCGCTACAGCTCATCCAGCTTCGAAATCAATTCTGCCTACGGTGACGACATCAACTGGGGAAACACCATCGCCTCACTGCGATGGAACCACATCTTCAGTAACAACCTCTTTGCCAACATCACGGCGGCTTATAACCATTACAATATGCACCTGGACAGCTACGATCATTCATGGCGCACCGACGTTCTTGAGAAGAACAGCGCCAGCTACCGGTCGAAAATACGTGACTGGTCGGCCGCCATCGACTTTGATTACGAGCCGCTTCCCTCACATAGAATCAAGTTCGGGTCGTCCTACACCTATCATACCTTCAGCCCAGAGACCTCTGGAAGCAGCTTCACGGAAGAGGGAAAGGATGGAAAGGTGAACAGATCGGGCGAGTATTCTTCCCCCAGCAATCCCATCTACGCACACGAGGCCTTGGCTTATGCCGAGGACGACTGGCGGATTTTGCCATCTCTTACCCTCAATGCCGGTGGGTCTGTGTCGATGTTCCATGTCAGGAACAAGTCGTACTTCACGTTTCAACCGCGTGTTTCGCTGCGCTGGCAAGCCCTGCCCGACGTGGCACTAAAGGCATCGTACAGCGAGATGTCGCAATATATCCACCTGCTCACCTCGATGCCCATTGCTCTTCCCACCGACTTGTGGGTTCCTATCACCGACAACATCAAACCGGAAAGGTCAAGACAATATAGTGTTGGCGCCTACTACACAGGCTGGAAAGATTGGGAACTATCGGCTGAAGGCTATTACAAGCAGCTCGACAACGTGCTGGAATACAAGGACGGCATGAGCTTTATGGGATTCTCGGGCAACTGGGAACGTCTGGTCAGCATGGGTGAGGGACGTTCAAAAGGCATCGAACTGATGTTGCGACGCACCACAGGACGTGCAACAGGATGGCTATCTTACACGCTTTCCAAGAGTGACCGCAAGTTCAGCGAGGACAGTGGCGTGAATGGTGGAGAGCGATTCCCCTTCACCTACGACAGGCGGCACAATGTGAATATGGTGGCAAACTGGAAGATGACCAAGCGCATCGACTTAGATGCAACATGGTCTTTCTACTCTGGAGCAACCGCAACGATATCCTTGCAGAAAGGATACGAGATGAGTCCCGAAAGCATCGGAGAGAGTAGTTATGTATCAAGTCGCAACAATTACAGACTTCCGCCTACGCACCTGCTCTGCTTAGGCATCAACTTCCGCAAGACACTGAAACGGGGCGTTGAGCGAACATGGAACATCAGCGTGTACAATGCCTACAATGCAATGAACCCAAACTTCATACTGAGAAAGACTGACGAGTACGGTAAGGAAGTGCCGAACAAGCTGTCCAAATACACGTTGCTGCCCTGTCTGCCGTCGTTCACCCTCACCTATAAATTCTAATGACAATGAATAGAATGAAAACTTATATATATTGTTGTCTCTCAGTCATGCTCTTCGGTTTGTCAGCATGCGAGAACGAGTTGGAACTTGACACGAAGACGGCCAGCAAGCAACTATCGGTGAATGGATTCATCAATGCCGACAGCACCGTTAACAGGCTGTTGGTGTCGTTCACGGGTATTGACCATCCTACGATTGTCACCGATGCCACTATCAAAATATCGGTCAACGGGAACCTGCGCGAGACCGTTCATGAGCTTCCAGCGGGTTCGGAACAATACATTATCCATGGTCGTTTCAACCCAGGCGACCATGTGCGCATCGAGGTATCCACACCTGACAACAACTATCAGGCTACTATTGAGGAGACGGTGCCGCAGCCCATTGACAAGATTGAACACATCAGCACCGAGTTTATCAAGGACGTAAGCTATGTGGACGAATATGAAATGGCGCGGGTAGACAACCTGCAAAAAATCAATCTCTCATTTCAAGACAATGGAAAGCAGGCCGATTATTACCGTCTGACGCTGGCAGGATACCAGACTATCATGAACACACAGTTTAACTACACGCTGCGAAGAAAAGAGGCCACCTACCGATATTTCGTCAGCGACATGGGCAGTTCGTACATTGCCACGGGCGACCCAATCATCATGGAAGGCAGGGTCTGCACACCTTCAACAGACATGGGCTTTGCCTCACCCAACAATGTGGTGAACCAGATGGGCGTCTTTAACGACCTTTTGTTCAACGGACAGGAATGTTCCATCAGCGTATATTCCAAACTATACCTATTCAATAGGATATCTGATCCAGAGATGAAGACATCGCTTGACTTGGTGGCAACCATCTCATCGTACACATCAGCGGCCTATTACTATCTGAAAGCTATGAATTTGAAGAAGTCAACGTATTATGATGACTACAACGATTTGACCGGTCCCATCAAGATGCCATCCAATGTCAAGGGCGGAACAGGCTTGGTAGGATTCTACACATCGAAATCAATACCAGTTCATGTTTACGGAACTGATCGATATCCGCACCTATACGAGTGATAGGATAGGAAGACAAAACATGCGAAATGCCGTGTATCAATAGCGCAATTGGGGTATTGATACACGGCATTTTCGTAAGAATACACTTGTCACTCCACCAGTTTCTCGCACAACCTACGTTGCAGTACGCGGGCATCAAGGACAGACATCTCGCTGCTCATCACGGCAAATGCCAAGTCGTGTCCGTTGCTTCCACGGCAATATCCCGCCAGTGAGCTGATGCCATAAGGATGAGACAGAGTACCCGTTTTAGCGTGTATCTTGCCTCTTGTCTTGGGTCCTGTCATCTCATGTGCCAACGAACCATCTACGCCAGCTATCGCAAGGTTTTGCATAAGCATCGTATGAATACTCTTATCCTTATAGCCATACACGAGAATCGCTGTCAATGCTTTGGGAGAAAGATGATTGTGGGTACACAAACCACACCCATCGTGTACAACCAATGAGGTGTCGGTCATGCCGAGATCTTCCCTTAAAAACTTTCTAAGATATGCTACCCCTGTGGCTGTTGGGTCGGCTTGTGTGTTTATATGGTGGCCAATGGTGTACAGTAATGCGGTGGACTGGGTGTTGGAACTGTTCTTCCACATGCGCTTGACAATACGATGGATGGGGGTACCGTATCTGTAAATAGCCTTTGATCCAGCGGGCATTGTACCCAATACCACCTGACTGTCAGCGAAAGCGATACCTTGAGTGCGCATCACACTCTTCAAACTCCTCATCACTCGAGGCGCACCTTTGTAAAACAAGCCGTATCGACTGAAAGATAAATCCCACGGATACCAATGCTCTTCGCTTTTCACAGGCTCCTGAATCACAAGATCTACATAAATCTTGCCTGTCACCCTATTGATACCTCTCTTCTTTGCAGCCTGCCCAAATCGCACAAGCTCCTGTTCGTTGAGCTGTGGATCCAGGCTTCCCTTGAAGGTTAGGTCGCCTTGCAGGACGCCATCAGACACCTTTCCCCGCTGATACAGGCCCGTAATATACAGATAGTCGCTGCCCAAGAGGTGTAAACCCGCCACGCCACAGAGCAACTTCAGGCACGATGCCGAAGGCTGTGACAAGGTTTCTTGGTAACCATACACGGGCTTGTCCGCGGTTAGGTCGTACACATGAAAGGCGAACTTACCCTGCACCCTGGAGCCTTGTGCGAATACTACCAGGCGTGAACGCAAGCTATCGTCAATCGCTATATCAAGTTTCTTTCCTTTCGGTTCTTTCTGATGGGTATCACTACAGGCCGCGAACAGCAGCGCAACACTCATCAAAATCATCAACGAAGTTGGCGCAACCGCCATCGTTCTAAAGATTTTCCTCATAGGCTGCAAAGTTAATCATTTCTTTCCTAAACAACTTATCACAAAGGAAAGAATGAAAACCGCCCAGGTACTCATCTACTCAAACGTGATTTCACCAAAGAAATCGGGACGATGGAAATCGGGTTTCTTGATGTTGATAGGATTCCATGATAGGAAATGCGGCTTCTTCAGGGCGTCACCACACTTGTAGAAGTTGGCGCGGATGGTCTTACCACTCAGGGATTTGATGTCATGCATGAAGAAAGTCTTGAACGGAATGATGAAAGCCATCTGCCAATCATAAGGCCCTTTGAGTTCTTCAAAAGGTCTACGACCAAGCGATGACCAGCGGTCAACCTGGTCTAATACCGTCTGAGGGGCTAACGTTCTGCCTTCTCTTCCTTTGCCACATCCCACTAAGATGGTTCCTCCACAATTGCATTCTATATTATAATAGGTGCCATCATCGGCGGGCTGTGAGAAAAATTCGCAACAGGAGTCCTCCCAAACATGCCCATTATCATGAGGAGCCGCCGCGCGGATAGAGTCCTCTTTCACACGATAATGCAAGAAGATAGCGCGGTCACTATAAGCAATTCGAAAGACTACCTGTGGTGTATAGGGATATTTCTCGGCCCAGTTGGCATGATTAATGACATGATATTCCACCCCCTCCTCATCCATCATAGAAGGAATGATGGCTGCGGCATAAGGATGCTGCTTGAGTTTCTTAACTGTTAGTTTTTCCATGACAGATTTATTGATTCAGACAAGTATGAATGAAGGACACCATTTCGGGTTCATGAGCGCAAACACGACGGAACAAACACAACTGATTCTGCGCGCGCACCAAATTATGTTTGTCGTAGTTGATTTTATAATAGGTATCACCATTGATGTAATCGGCCAGGAACCTCACGCACTGCATGTACGGAAAGAGCTTGGCGGCATACGGCAGATTCTCTATTTCGATGGTAAGCACTAATCTTTCAGG
>URFI01000012.1 GCA_900547085.1 uncultured Prevotella sp. | reverse complement strand
TCACATACATACTTTTTCATAATCTTGTTTTTTAATAAGTGAATAAATTAATTTTATTTTCTGTTTTTATGTATAACTTCATCAACTTTATTGATGATTTGTTCTGGTTTTATTTCATTTAAGCAAGCATAGTCATTCCTCCAGCACGGTTTATTGCCATAAATGGAACACGGGCGACACGTTAAGTCGGTCTGAACTGCAAGGTCTGCGCTTTGATTCCACCCCATAAATCCCGCAAAGGGATGTGTGGCACCCCAAACGCTGATGACGGGTGTGTTAACCAATGATGCCAGATGCATGTTGGCACTGTCCATACTAATCATCACATCCAAATGGTACATCAAAAGCAGTTCTTCCTGCAACGTGTTTAATAGCGTAGGTACACTGACACATCTTTCATATTTTTTTGCCCACAAAGATAGTTGCTCCTTTTCTTCCTTTCTGCCCCCAAATAGGAAAATTCGTGTATTTTCATACTTGGTTTGTATCATTTCAATTGTTTTTTCCATTTTTTCCAATGGATAAACTTTACCCTTGTGTGCTGCGAAAGGCGCTATGCCAATCCACCGTTCTTCCTTGTTTTTCGCTTCGATGCCTTTTGGTAAGACAGGCATGGTACCGTCTTGACGTGGAAAGATGGATGTAAAATCTATCTCAATAGGGTAACCTAACTTTGCTAAAACATCCGCATAGTTTTGGAAAGACGTTTGTAGTGGCGTCAATACCTTATTCCCTTTAGCGGTTAGCCTACGTCTGTCGGCCCGATGTTTGTCGATATGGGCAACTTTGAACCTGTCTAACGAAAATCTGGTGCGTAGATATTTCGAGCGCAGCGTATCATGAAAATCGGCTATGGCGGTGAATCGTTTGGCCGTCAGTCTGCGGTAAAGTTTATTCAGTCCGCGCAGATTCTTATATTCATTGTTCAGGTCGGCAGACATAAAGTCCACGTTTGGTGCCAATTTGTCAAAGAAATTCGCTGCAAAGGGTCGGCTCAACACGCTGATGCGAATATTGGGATATTGTTTTGCCAATGAGTACACTACCGGAACCATCATGGCTACGTCACCCATAGCCGAGAACCGTATGATGAGCAGATGTTCGGTCTTCATTTATTTTTTGTAGAGAACCGGGTTGGTTGACGGATCATTGTACATCTTCATCTGTCGGTACACTTTCATGTATTTTCGTCCCTCTTGGATGTCTTCCAGCAGCTGATCGATGGCTGTTCCCAAGTCTTTTTGTTGTTCCAGCAGCACATTTAGCTTGGCCGTACATGTATCTTTGTGCTCTTTTGAAGCATCTTGTCGTTCGACTTGCTCGCGCATGTGATAAATCTTCAGTGCCAGTATGGAAAGTCTGTCTATTGCCCATGCCGGACTTTCGGTGTTGATGCGTGCGTCGGGCAGCACTTTCACCTCACTATATTTCTGCCTGAAATAGCTGTCTATCTGTTCAACAAGATCAGTACGGTCTTGATTCGAGCGGTCAATGCGTCGCTTTAAGGCCAACGCTTCTATGGGATCAATATTTGGGTCTCTGATGATATCTTCAAAATGCCATTGAACAGTGTCAATCCAGCACTTCAGATACAACCGGTTTTCGATGGTTCCATCGTCGTAGGGATTATTGATTGGTGTGTCAATATCATCATGGACGTGATAATCATCAATAGCTTGTTGAAAGATTTTATTACATTGTTCACTAAATGACATGTTGCGTTTTCTTTTGGTTACTTATGCAAATATAAATAATAAAAGGTAATAGTCAAAACAAAATCAAGGTTTTTTAGTACATTGTAACAAAGTATGCGTTGTTTAATTTGATTTTTATCGTTTTAGACGTTATTGTCTTTCCGCTGTTTTGAACAATCAGAATAAATACCGAAAGCTATGCGAATTTTCTTGACAAGCAACCCTTTTATTTTGAGCGTATTTGTAAGCAACTCTTCATCCGTTTGCAAATACGCCAAATATGCGTTGATTTTGTATATAATTGACACATAATAAAATACAGCTTTCAACCATGGTTAGACTACTTCATTTTTGCTTTTTTCAGGGTAAACGCATTGCTTTTACCCTTCAATATGTATGCTTTTGGTGCGTTATGTCATGTAAATTGGGCAGCAAAGTCGTATATATTGCAACTTAAACGCATTGCTGTTGTCTTAAAATCTCATTTTTCTTGCCTCATGATAGCTTGTTTGCTCCCTCTAAGCATAGTGAATTTTTCCAGATTGGAAGTTTTCAAGTGCTGTTTTAGGGGTATTATTTGGTTAAAAATTTCTACATTTTTTAAGGTAATGATGTCATTCCTGGCATTTCGTAATGACGTAGAGGTGCGAATCATCACGCCCCTAACGATTTATTGATGTCTTTTTTCTATTATTAGCAGTTTCTACCTATTTATAACTCTATAAATCCCAGTATTTTTCAATAAAATAAGCCATTTAATTGCACAATATATGGTATAGTGTGCAATATGAGGTACTTTTTTCGATAAAACATTTGTAGATGTGAATAAAAATTTGTTCCTTTGCATCCGTATTTTTGATAATGAATCACTTATAAACATTTTAAAAAAGTTACAATTATGTCAGAAATTGAAAGCAAAGTAAAGGCTATTATCGTAGATAAGTTGGGTGTTGATGAGGCAGAAGTAAAGCCAGAAGCCAGTTTCACCAATGATCTGGGTGCCGATTCATTGGACACTGTAGAGTTGATCATGGAATTCGAGAAAGAATTCGGCATCTCTATTCCAGACGATAAAGCTGAGAAAATTGCAACGGTAGGTGATGCCATTTCTTATATAGAAGAAAATGCAAAATAATTAAAAGCAAACGATTTGGGTTGAGCTGGGAGATTTCTTTCAGCTCAATTTCAATTTGCTTTTAGGCTGGTTCTATAAATTAGCTTTGTTAGATTTTGAGCTTATTTTTGAGGTCAAAATGCAAGAGAGTGAAGGAGTGTAGCGAGCTACACGACTGAACGAACTTACATTTTGAACCAAAAACGGAGCAAGCCGAATGCAATCAAACTTGTTTGAATTGTTGAGGCGCAGCCTGTTTTATATAAAAAGAAGCCAAAAGATAACAAAACGTATTTCATAAACATTTAATGACTATGTGCGGTGGTAATTTATAGAAACAGCCTTTAAATCACGCCGTACCGTTCGAGTGCGTTCTTCACGCCATCTTCGTCCACCGACGTGGTGACGTAGTCAGCCACTTTCTTCAATTCAGGCACACTATTGCCCATCGCCACGCCAACGGCGGCTTGCTCGATGATGGAGATGTCATTGCCACCATCACCAAACGCCATCGTCTCTTCCATCGAGAAGTCCAGGTGACGGGCCATGGCATGCAGCCCCTGTCCTTTGTCGGCCCATCGTGAAGTGACGTCAGTAAACTCCGGATGCCAACGGCCGGAGAGGCATCCAGTGAGTTTTTGCATGAGTGCTTCTTCTTGCTGCGGCGTGATGAACGGACTCATTTGCAGGATGGGTTCTTTGAGAATCTTGTCGAGTGTGACCCCTTGCTCAAAGGCTTTCACTTGCAGCATGTCCTCGAAGATGCGTCGAAACTTCTCGTCCGGCTGGTAAATACACAGGTTCTTAGTACCCACCAGCACGCAAGAAAAATGTTGTCGGGTGGCTTCTTCCACCATCGTTTTAACATTGTTCGCGGGGATGGCGTGCAGACAAACGTCCTCGTTGTGGGCAAAACAGTAGGCTCCATTGGACGTAATGTAGCCGTCTATCAAATGTTCAATGTCGCCCAAAACGGTGATGAGCGGTGTTGGACGACCCGTAGAGATGTATATTTCCACGCCGTTTGCCTTTGCTTTTTCCAGCGCTTCGGTGGTTGACACGGGAATCTTATGGGTCTGAAAACTCACCAACGTACCGTCGATGTCAAAAAATAACGCTTTTATTTTGGGTTGTTTCATCAAAAATCAATATTAAACAGTGGGAAAATAGATCACGACACATACATTAGTCGTATATCCATGACAGTCTATTTGCAAAGGTACTGTTTTCCAAAAACTATCCGAAAAATATTTCGTTAACATTCAATAATCGACCAACTTACATGATTTTTGCAAGGAAAAACGTATCTTTGCATAAAATAGACTGCGCCTCAACAAAGCAAACAAGTTTCCTTTGTCTTCGGCTTGCACTATTTTTTCCAAAAACACAACATAAGAAAAAACTATGAAACAGATTATCAGTCACCTCACCGACAACGACGCTTATACCTTCAGTTGTCAATATTACGTCCTGCAGAAGTATCCTCGCGCAGAGGTAGAGTACACCTTCTTTGACCGCAACGACACCGTTTATCCGAAGGGATTCACCGCCCTGGTGGAAGAACAATTGGGCTACATGCCACAGGTGATGATTACCTCGGAGGAGATAGAGTTCATGAAGAAAAAGATGTATTACCTTCCAAAATGGTATTTCACCTTCCTTCGTGGCTATCGCTTCAATCCCCACGAGGTTACCGTGTCGCAGGATGAACAGGGACATTTGGATATTATGGTGCGCGGCAAGTGGTATTCGGCCATCATGTGGGAGATGCCTATCCTCGCCATCGTGTCCGAGTTGATGCACAATCTGCGTGGAGAACGTGACGCATACGACCCAAAACGCGAGGCTGAGCGCACCCGACAGAAGGCGGTTGAGATTCTCAAGAATGGCCTGGTGCTGGGCGATATGGGCACGCGCCGGCGCTTTTCGTTCGATCATCACGACATGGTGTTGCGCGTGATGAAAGAGGTGTACGAGCAAGGTGGCTACGATGATGACGACGGACACCACCGCTGGTCGGGCAGATTCACGGGAACCAGCAACGTCTACCTGGCCATGAAGCACCATCTCACGCCCATTGGCACCATGAGTCACCAGCTCATCCAGTTTGAAGAGAATGTCAGTGGGGTCTTTGAGTGCAACTTCAACGTGATGAAAAAGTTCAGTGACGTGTACGATGGCGACAATGGCATCTATCTGTACGACTGCTTCGGCGACAAAGTGTTCTTCAATAACCTGTCCAAGCGCATGGCGATGATGTTCGTAGGGCTGCGCGTAGACAGTGGCGATGAGAATGAACAGACTGACAAAATCATTGAGAAATATGAGAGCCTGGGCATCAATCCGGCAACCAAACAGGTGGTGTACAGCAACGGACTGGACATTGAGAAGGCCATCCGAATACACAAATACGTCAATGGGCGCATGCAAGACAGCTATGGCGTGGGCACCTTTTTGACCTGTGACGTAGCGAATGCCGAACCCATGAACATCGTCGTGAAACTCACGCGCAGCCGAATCACGGAGAAACGCGAATGGCACGATTGCGTCAAGCTGTCGTGCGACAAGGGCAAAACCACAGGGGATGCTGAAAAGTGCGCCTATCTCTTGCGACAGATAGGATAGCTCTTCTTGCCTGACGAATAAAGAAACCCATATAAAATGAGGTGTGTCAAATGGCTGATACACCTTTTTTGTTTTGCGACAGATGACAGCTGACACCAGCAATATTTTTCCACTGGAGAAGTGAACTGGGTAGAGTGCAATCAGCTGCATATCAAAATATTATAATTAGCAAGAGTGTTTGTTGCAGACATGAAAATACATGGGCATCCAATCTCATTGAGTTTGAGCACCAAAGGCAATGGGTTTGGACTCCAAAGTCAATGAGTTTGGCTGGCAAAGTCAATGGGTTTGGAATGTTGAGGAATATCAAAGGTTCCTACGTTTGAAATCAACAACGAAATAAACAGAAAACACGAAAATGAGTGTGTGATATAAAGAAGCCAAAGAACGTAAACGTTCTGACGAAAAGAACGAAATGGAATGAGTTGCACCCTCTCTTTAAATCTTTTATGAAGAGCGAAAGACTGCAACAGTGTTTTTCGTTTCTTTAGATAGAACGGGACGTTCTTCCGTATAATGTCTTTTGCGGCAGCATCTTTTGTTTCTTTCGGGTTTTTCGTTGTTTAAAATGAGATGTTACGATGCTTCTCTATTGGTAAACAAGATGTTACATTTATTATATTTGCATTTTTTGTTACATATCAAATCTAAGGACGACAGATTTGTTTACACCGAGTTTTATATTTAAATGGAAGAGCCGTGGCACAATAGGCCGTTTTTTATCCGAACAAGCTGATTATTCGGAAAAATTGTCTAATTTTGCAGCGTAATTACAATTTTTCAATGAGCATTCTGATCACTGGTGCATCGGGTTTTGTCGGCAGTCATCTTGTAGACGAAGCCTTACAACGGGGTATGGAGGTTTGGGCGGCTGTCAGGCCATCCAGTTCACGTCGATATCTCCAGGATGAGCGCATTCACTTCATCGAACTTGACTTTTCATCGGAAGAGAGATTGGTTCAACAGCTCGAGGGGCATGCTTTCGACTATGTCGTTCATGCTGCCGGTGTCACCAAATGTGTTCATCCGGACGATTTTCACCGTGTCAACACCGAAGGAACCCAGCACTTGGTGAATGCCATTCTGAAGCTGAAGATGCCCATCAAGCGGTTCATCTACATCAGTACGCTGGGTGTGTTTGGCGCCATCAGGGAACAGAAACCGTTTACCGAAATCAACGAGCACGACACTCCCCTACCCAATACGGCGTATGGCAAAAGCAAATTGGAGGCCGAACGCTACCTCGATGCCATTGGAAACGACTTTCCTTACATCATTCTTCGGCCGACAGGCATCTACGGTCCACGCGAAAAGGACTATTTCCTGATGGTTAAAAGCATTGCGCGTCATCTGGATTTCGCAGCCGGATACAGTCGGCAAGACATCACCTTCGTGTACATCCTCGATGTGGTTCAGGCCGTATTTTTGGCCATCGACCGCGGCATGAGCGGTCGCAAATACTTCCTCACCGATGGAGGCGTATACCAATCAGACACGTTCAGCGACCTCATTCGCCAAGAGTTGGGCAATCCCTGGTGCGTGCGCCTGAAAGCACCGCTGTGGCTCTTGCGCATTATCACGGCGTGTAGCGAACTCATAGGCAGAAAAACGGGAAAGGCCATCGCGCTGAACAACGATAAATACAACATTCTACGGCAACGAAACTGGCGCTGCAACATCGAGCCAACCATGGACGAACTGGGATATCATCCACACTACAACTTGGAACAAGGTGTGAAAGAAACGGTTAAATGGTATTGCGAAAATCACTGGCTTTCCAGCAAAGCAGCCCCTAAAAACTAATGAACTCATTCTGATGAAATATTTCTTTTCTGAACTATTCTCCATCGAGAAGAAACCCAAGCGTGGGCTCTTACCCATTGAGTGGGCCATGTTTGCCTACATGGGGTTCACCTTTTTGATGATATTCTTCACCTACACCAAGCTGGTTAACCCACATTCGATGATTATCGGGCGCATACAAGTGGCCGCCATGACATTGGCTTTGTGGGGAGTGTACCGTCTGCTGCCTTGCCGCCTGACCCTCTCCGCCCGCATCTTCGCACAGATGGGACTGCTGGCATGGTGGTATCCAGACACCTACGAGCTGAACCGGGTGCTGCCCAATCTTGACCATATTTTCGCCAGTTGCGAGCAAGCCATCTTTGGTATGCAGCCGGCATTGGTCTTTTCCCAGGCGTTTTCGTCGCCCATCTTCAGCGAACTGATTGATCTTGGCTATGCCTCTTACTACCCAATGATAGCCCTCACCGCTCTTTATTACTTTGTGTGCCGCCAGAAAGAATTTCAGCGTTGCACCTGGGTCCTCGTCGCATCATTTTTCGCTTACTATGCTATCTACGATTTATTGCCCGTCGTTGGACCCACGTTTTACTTCAAGGCTATCGGACTGGAGAATGCGGCGAAAGGAATATTCCCAAGCGTGAACGACTATTTCAACTATCATCAAGAATGCTTGGTTAGTCCCGGGTATCAAGAAGGGCTGTTCTATCATTTGGTAGAAGATGCCAAAGCGGCAGGCGAACGACCTACGGCAGCCTTCCCAAGTTCACATGTAGGCATCGCCACGGTATGCATGTTGTTGATTGGACACACGCGCAACCACAAGTTACTCTGGCTGTTGGTGCCCTTCTATGTATTTCTATGTCTCGCTACAGTGTACATCCAAGCCCATTATGTGATAGACGCCATTGCCGGATTCGTATCGGGCGTTGCCTTTTACTTTCTTTTCATGTTCTTGGGAAAGAAAGTAAAGTGACGAATAGAACCCTACAAAATAAGCATAAAAGGCGAAGAGGCAAGGTGCGAACAATCTCGCGCACCTTGCCTCTTCGCTTATAGATTAAGGCCGTATTGCCTTAGTAGGTGATGATTCCCAGCCAGCGCAATACGTCATTGAGGTTGGCCACTACCATCAAAAGCAGCAAGATACCAATGCCGATATATTCGGCACGAATCATGAAAGTTTCACTGGGTTTGCGGCGAGTAATCATTTCGTACAGCAGGAAGAGCACGTGTCCACCATCCAAGGCGGGGATAGGAAGAATGTTCATGAAGGCCAGGATGATGCTGAGGAAGGCCGTCATGAGCCAGAACATGTGCCAATCCCATACGGGTGGGAACAGACTTCCGATAGCACCGAAGCCTCCTAACGACTTGGCACCATCAGCAGTAAACACATATTTCATGTCGCCTACATATCCTGCCAGCACATGCCAACCGTATTTGGCACCTGCCGGGAAGCTCTCGAAGAAGCCGTATTCTTTCATGGTGGGTTGATAATACGAGTAAATGCTCGTCATACCCACGCCCAAGAGCAAATCTTTACTCAGCACAACCTGCGCCGTATCGGCTTTTGAGGCGCCCGGATGCATGAACGCGATGGATGCCGTTCGAATCTTCATGCTGTCTTTCGGGGTCTTAGCGGCCATGAGTTGATCGTTCAATACGCCCACCTCGTCTTGGAAAGCGTTCCAAGAGTCAACCGGCTTGCCATTGATGGCGACGATGCGATCACCCTTTTTGACACCGGCTTTAGCCGCTGCTCCATCGGGCATGACACTGTCTACATCGGCCAACACAAACGGTGTGACGAAGCGAGGGGTGCTCTTCAGCATGGACAACAGGTTCAGGTCGCCGGGCAAGTTGATGCTCATGGGTTTTCCATTGCGGATGATGTCCACCCGTTTGGCCGTAGACAAGTCACGATAAACGTCGGCGTTGAAGTCCTTGAACGCACCTTGATCGGTACCCAAAAGGATGTCATGGTCTTGAAATCCATACGACTTAGCTTCTTGGTTGAAACGCATTCCGTGGGTCATGTCCTTGACCTGCACATACGATTCGCCCCAATAAAACAACACCATGGAATAGATAAAAAGAGCCAAGAGAAAGTTGACGGTTACGCCACCAATCATGATGAGCAAGCGTTGCCATGCGGGTTTGGAACGAAACTCCCACGGTTCGGCTGGCTTTTTCATCTGTTCGGTATCGAAACTCTCGTCTATCATACCCGCTATCTTACAGTATCCGCCCAGCGGAAGCCACCCCATTCCATAGGTAGTGTCGCTATGTTTGGGTTTGAAACTGAACAAATGACCCTTCCACTTGCCGATGCCGACATCGAAAAAGACAAAGAACTTTTCAACTCTTACACCGAAGAGCTTGGCAAAAAACATGTGTCCGCCTTCGTGCAAGAGGACCAATAAGGAGATTGCCAGCACAAACTGAAGCAACCTGATTAAGAATATTTCCATTTCTATTTGATGAGTTTTCGGAGCTGGCAGGGACTTGATTGTGAACACAAGCCTCCTGGTATCTCCATGATCATTTTGTAATTAATTCGTTAGCCATGCGGCGAGCCATCGCATCTGTCTCGACATAGGTTTCAAAGGTGGGTGCCGCATCGAAAGCAACACGCTCCATGGTTTTCTCAATGACGTCAGCCATGCCCAAATAAGTACACCGCCCTTGACGGAAAGCCTCGTTCACCACCTCATTGGCAGCATTCACCACACAGGGCATGTTGCCACCCTGACGGATGGATTCATAGGCCAGTGCCAGGCATTTGAACTTCGTGAAGTCGGGCTCAAAGAACTCCAAGGGCTGCTTGAACATGTCCAAGCGAGCGCCATCCAGATGCAATCGCTTGGGAAACGAGAAAGCATATTGTATCGGCAGACGCATGTCTGGCACGCCGAGTTGCGCCTTGACACCACCATCTACGAACTGAACTGCACTGTGAACGATGCTCTGTGGGTGAATAAGTACCTGTATTTTTTCGGCTGGAACGCCGAAGAGCCACTTGGCTTCGATGACCTCGAAGCCTTTGTTCATCATCGTTGCCGAATCAATCGTTATCTTGGCACCCATCTCCCACGTTGGATGTTTGAGCGCATCAGCAGCGGTAACGTCTTTCATCTGCTCCAGCGTGAACGTTCTGAAAGGGCCGCCACTGGCCGTCAGCAATATCTTTTCAATCTCGTTGTCATCTTCACCGACAAGAGATTGGAAGATGGCACTGTGCTCAGAATCGACAGGTAGAATAGGTACATGATACTGTTGAGCCAACTTACCCGCCACGACAAGCGTCTCTTTGTTAGCCAAGCACACCTTTTTGTGCGCCTTGATGGCCTGAATGGTTGGCGAAAGACCAGCGAATCCAACCAGTGCCGTAAGCACCATGTCTATCGGTTCGGCCTGTACGATTTCATCAAGCACTGCCTTACCCGCATAAACCTTCACCTCAGGACAGTCATCCAACAACCGACAGAGCGGTTCGTACAGACTTTCATTGGCGATAACCACCGCAGCTGGCTTGAATTTTCGGGCTTGCACAGCCAGTTCTTCATACCGGTTGTTGGCGGTGAGGCAATAAGCTTCATACAAGTCGGCATGCTGCTCGATGACATCAAGTGCTTGTGTACCGATGCTACCTGTTGAGCCTAATATACATATTTGTTTCTTCATTGATCGTTATGAAAAAGTGCCAAGCGGCTTTACTTGTCTGGTAAGTCGAGCAAGCCGTCGGGCAATAGTATCGTTATTTCTTTGTTTTGTACATCTATTTGCTGTATCAAATCCTCGTTGGCGGGAATCAATGTGCCGTCTTCCAGTTCAAACAGCACGTTTTCCGTGCTGTCATCTACCGAATTGATGATGCCAATCAGCTGACCAGTTTGCGCATCTTTCAAGGCGAACCCTGTGATTTGCGCCCAAGAGAGATGGGCATCATCCGACTCAGCAATCGCCCTTGGGAAGAAAACCTCGCAGCCTGTCAACTGACGAGCCTTGTCCTGCGTATCGACATCACAAAACTTCACCAAGACCGTTTCATTACTTCTGAAGCGATATTCCTCTAAGAAGAAAGGCACAAGGATACCATCAATCTTCAAAATGAGATAGGAATTCTCCGTACGGTCGAACACATCATCGGTGAAATGGAATGACAATTCGCCTTTAACCCCATGCGGTTTGCCAATCTTGCCTATGCGGTAAACATCTTCTTCCTTAATCATCGACACGCTTGATATGTGCGCCCAACGCGTTGAGACGAGCCTCTATGTCCTCGTACCCTCTGTCTATCTGGGCGATGTTTTCTATTCTGCTGGTACCTTCTGCACTCAATGCCGCAATTAACAATGCGATACCGGCGCGGATGTCGGGACTGGTCATGCGTCCGGCACGCAGCCTAAATTGGCGATCGTGACCAATAACCACCGCACGATGAGGGTCGCATAAGATGATTTGAGCACGCATGTCTATCAGTTTATCTACGAAAAACAGTCGGCTTTCAAACATTTTCTGATGAAAAAGCACGCAACCACGCGCCTGTGTTGCCACCACCAACAGCACTGACAGCAAGTCGGGCGTAAGGCCTGGCCATGGGGCATCGCTCAAAGTCATGATGGTACCATCGATAAACGAGTCAATTTGGTAGTGCGGTTGACGGGGAATGAACAGGTCGTTGCCTTCAATCCTGATTTTAATTCCCAAGCGTCTGAAGGTATCGGGGATGATTCCTAAGTGCCGAACAGCCACATCTTTGATTCTCACACCATTGCCTACCATGGCTGCCATGCCGATGAACGACCCCACCTCAATCATGTCTGGCAAGACCGTGTGTTTGGCTTTGTGCAGCGACTTGACACCAACAATGGTCAACAAGTTCGATGCAATGCCACTAATGTTGGCTCCCATGGCATTCAACAGATGGCACAATTGCTGGATATAGGGTTCGCAAGCCGCATTGTACACGGTGGTTGTCCCCTCTGCCATCACGGCTGCCATGATGATGTTGGCTGTTCCTGTAACCGAAGCCTCATCCAAGAGCATGTAACAGCCTTTGAGCTTGTTTGATGTTTCTATGTGATACACATCACGAACTGCGTCATGCCTAAACTTCGCTCCCAACGCCTTGAAGCCCAGAAAGTGGGTATCCAATCGGCGACGACCTATCTTATCACCGCCTGGTTTGGCGATGGTACTCCTGCCAAAGCGACCCAACAAAGGGCCAATCATTAAAACAGAGCCGCGCAAGGATGAGCATTTGTTGACGAAAGCGTCGCTGTCCAGATAGTCGAGATTAACCTCGTCTGCCTGGAAAACATAGTCATTTTTATTGATTCGGTTGACCTTGACGCCAATCTCTTGTATCAATTTGATCAAATTGTTGACGTCAAGAATGTCTGGAATATTCTTGATTGTGACAGGATCGGAGGTGAGAAACGTCGCACAAATCACCTGCAACGCCTCGTTCTTGGCTCCTTGTGGCTTGATTGTTCCGCTCAGCTGATGGCCGCCTTCAATGACAAATGCCTCCATACGCTTATCGTCTCTTTTTCCTTCTATCGTTGGGACGCGCGTCCATCCGGTCGAACTTGAAAGTATCAAGGTCAAGAACAATTTTGCCGTCGGTGAACTTTTCGAGATCGAAAGCCACCTTCTCGTCATCCGAGGAGCCGTGTCCCCACTGCATTAGGTTGCGTTTCATCTGGTTTGCTGTAACGCGAGCCAACTCGTCACGTTCGTCACCAGGCTTCATAGTCTTGAGCTTTTCGAACATCTCGAACACCATGTTTCCATAGTGACGCACAGGAATTCGATTCATGGGATATTTCAATGGTTCGGGCTTTGCATAAATCTTGGCAGCCTGCGAAACATCATAAGGATAGTCGATGTCGAGCTTAAAGTTGCTCATAATGGCAAGATGATCCCACATTTTCCGTTGAACATCCTCGTTCTCACGACTCTGTGGAAACATTCGAGCCATGATTGCGACAATGGTTTCGGCACATTGTTGACGCTCATCCTTGTCGGTGAGCGACACAGCATGGTCTACCATGTTCTGCACTTCACGGCCATACTCGGGCAAGATGAGTTTCTCGCGCTGGGTATTATAATCTAATCCTTCAATATCCATAGTTCAATTTATTTATCAACTAAAAGCCTCGTCGCAGCTAACCCCATTCTCTTAAAGCAACTTCTTGGGTGATTTGGCCACAAAGTCCTTCAAATAGAACGGTACGAAATAGGCCACATCCTCGAACAGCTCGTTCATCATGCGCTTCTCCGCCAATGGGAACATGTTCTTAGCCAAGGGTTCTACGCCTTTGATGAGGTGCGCGTTAGGGTGGTTAATGGTTTCCAAACACTTCTCAGCTCCATTTCCAAAGAAATATACGGGATGCTCATCCAAATAGGATTTATAGGTGTCGTGATCTACCACATCTGCTTGTATCGGTCGAATCTCTTTCAAGGAACGGTCGAAAAGCTGCGCATACACCTCCATTCTACGGGCATCCAGCATGGGACACAACAACGCATCTTCCTCTTGTATCTGCTCACTCAGCAACACGGGGACACACAACAGCTCGAGGGTTGGAACGGAAATCAACTTGACCGAACGTCCATAGCAAACGCCTTTGGCCATTGATACGCCAATTCGCAGCCCGGTATACGAACCCGGTCCGCAACTCACTGCTACGCCATCGAGCGGAATCAAATGACTATCTACGAACGACAGCGCCTCGTCTACATACACGCCCAACTTCACGGCATGGTTGGGACCGCTGTGATCTTCTCTCTCAAAGATGCATGCTCCATCTTGGCTTACGGCCACGGAACACACGTCTGTACTTGTCTCTATGCTTAAAATACACGACATATGTATCGTAAATATTACCTAAATAAAATGCAAATTTACGCTTTTTTCCTGCAAAATGATTACTTTTGCATAAATTTAACGTGTTGAAATTATGATACAATCGATGACTGGTTACGGAAAGGCAACCACAATCTACAAGGAAAAGAAAATCAATGTCGAAATCAAATCACTCAACAGCAAGTCGCTTGATCTCTCTACACGTATCGCCCCACTGTACCGAGAGAAAGAATTAGAGATTCGCCAACAAGTCGCTCATGCGTTAGAGCGGGGCAAGATAGACTTCTCCATCTGGATAGAGAAAGACGCATCAACAGACCTTTCTCCCATCAACAGCGAGGTTGTTGAGAATTATTACAAGCAAATCAAACAAATAGCAGCCACGACCAGACTGCCCGAACCGCAAGATTGGTTCCGCACCTTACTCTCTCTTCCCGACGTAACCATCAAGACCGAGACCGAAGTGCTTGATGATGAAGAATGGGCTGTCGCACAAAAGACCATCACAGAGGCACTCAACCAGCTCATCGACTTCCGCAAACAAGAAGGTGCCGCACTCCAAAAGAAGTTCACCGAGAAGCTGGACAACATCACCAACCTGCTGAATGAGATTGAACCATACGAAAAGTTGCGTGTTGAAAAGATACGCGCTCGCATCGTTGACGGCCTCTCTCAGATTCCTGATGTTGAGTATGATAAGAACCGTCTGGAGCAAGAACTGATTTATTACATCGAGAAACTCGACATCAGTGAGGAGAAACAACGGCTGGCTAATCACCTGAAATACTTCCGCACCACCATGAACGAGAACGAACCCGTTGGAAAGAAACTGGGCTTCATCGCACAAGAGATGGGCCGAGAAATCAACACAACGGGGTCGAAAAGTAATCTCGCAGAGTTGCAGAACATCGTGGTGAAGATGAAAGACGAACTGGAACAAATCAAAGAACAGGTGTTCAATGCACTGTAAGCCCTAACGGGGGAAGCCTCCCCCAACCCCTCCGAAGGAGGGGAGCTGTACAACAAAGAGGAAGGAAATAGTGGTAATTGTCACGCTACGCAAACATAAAGGAGCTACACTGTTTGAGCTTTGGGATAGAAGGAAATGGTATTTTCATGAACATTGTTCACCACTCTTATGACAATCATCAAGGAAATGGCGAAAAACAGGCAAGAAAGATATAAATACGAGACAGCTGATGCTTCTTTATACAAAGTGTTGCAAGAGCGTGCACTGCAACATCGGAAACACCCAACGCAGGCTGAAGCCGCACTTTGGGAATACTTAAAAGGGAATTGTTTGGGGGCAAAATTCAGAAGACAGCATTTGATTGGCCAATATATACCCGATTTTGTATGTCTTTCCAAACAATTGATTATTGAGGTGGATGGAGGTTATCATTTCATTGGCGACCAACTCATCTCTGACGAACAACGAACAGCTTATCTCGAATCTTTTGGCTATCAGGTTATACGATTCACAAACGAAGAGGTGTTGGCAGACACACAAAACGTACTTAAGCAAATAAGACATATCATGGATCATCTAAACGAACAAAACAAACAGCAAACCGTACAGAATACGACGTCCACTGATAATGCTCCCCTCCTTAGGAGGGGCGGGGGGAGGCTCTCAACCCATCTCATCATCTTCTCCGCACCTTCGGGCAGTGGCAAGAGCACCATCGTGAAATGGCTCATGGAAGAACATCCCGAACTAAGGTTGGCTTTCTCTATCTCCTGTACCAGTCGTAAACCAAGAGGTACGGAACGAGATGGCGTGGAATACTTCTTCGTCAGTCCGCAGGAGTTTCGCGAACGTATTGACAACGATGAGTTTTTGGAGTACGAGGAGGTATATGAAGACCGCTTTTACGGCACCCTGAAAGCACAAGTGGACAAACAGTTGGCCGCTGGGCAAAACGTTGTGTTTGATGTAGATGTCAGAGGTGGCATCAATATCAAACGGTTTTATGGCGAAAGGGCCTTGAGCATTTTCATACAGCCACCCTCGGTAGATGAGCTTCGCCGCCGGTTAGAAGGACGTGCCACCGATGCACAGAGCGTTATAGAAGACCGATTGGCCAAGGCTTCATACGAGTTGTCGTTCGCATCTCAATTTGACAAAATCGTAATCAATGACGATTTGGCAAAGGCGAAACAGGAAACATTGGAAATCATCCGCACATTTTTGGAAGGAAAGGAAGCGTGAAATCACCCGGCACGATGAAACAAGTAGGCATCTACGGTGGGTCTTTCAACCCCATTCACAACGGGCACGTCCAGTTGGCAAAGCATATTCTCTGGTTTTCCGCCTTGGATGAGATATGGTTCATGGTGTCTCCTCAAAATCCCTTGAAGCCACAAGGCAGCTTGCTCGATGACCATTTGCGCTTGGAAATGACACGAACGGCCCTGCAAAACGAGCCGAAACTCATCGCCTGCGATACCGAATTTCACCTGTCCAAACCATCATACACCTGGAACACGCTGCGACATTTATCCACCGAGCATCCAGAAGTATCATTCACACTCATCATCGGAGCCGACAACTGGCTGGTATTCGATCAATGGGCACACCATGAAGACATCCTACGAAACTACGAAATTATCATCTATCCTCGCCTCAACGCTCCCATCAACAAACAAAGTTTGCCCCACAACGTCCACCTGTTGGACACGCCTCTCTACAACATCAGCAGCACCGAAGTGCGCCGACGCATCCAGCAAGGCGAAGATGTAAACCAACTGATTCCAACAGAAATCATTCCACTTGCCACTCGGTATTATCCACATCCGTGAGCGTATGTAGGGTTGGAGAAGTACTGCATGGAAGGAGTATAAATGCCGAATTTTCTTTACAAAGAGCCTCTCATAACTCGCATAAAAACAACCAACGGCAAAGTTGGTCGCAAATACGCGAATTTTAAGAAAGTTTCATAACTCGTTGTGATTAAGCGTATTACACTTAAGTGTTCTCTTTTCTTTCGTATTTTACCACTTTTTGGCGACTGAAGCATTGAGATAAGCCTGCTATTTGCATGCTTTAATGCTGTTGTTGCATGCGAATAACACCTCTAAAGAGTGTTTCCAAGACCGTAAAGTCAATGTTTCAGCTTGAAAAGACGCTTATTTTGTTCAAATCAGCGCATTTTTGCATGTCGTTTGCCTATTGATTTTTTCTATTTTGAAGATTTTAGATGGTCGTTTTTTGGTAAAATAACAAGACAGAAACAACAAATTCTTTTGCCAAAAATGAGATGAAAAAAACGACGCTGCACCTTCACAAAAGTGGCATTGTTGTGATAACAAATGACGCATAATGAAGCGAATGAAAACAAGCAGTGCGATTCATTTTATTCATTAGTATTGTTGTTGAAACAATAGAACAAAGATTGTTTTCATCATCAACAACCTTTCTCTTCTATGAAAGAGCCGCGACCTTATTCACATTCGCTTCATTAATCGATAAGTTTATTTCAACTTAAAAGTGATGGGAAGATTGTATATAACCCGCACAGGCTTGCCTTTTTCATATCCAGGCTTCCATTTTTTTTGCAACTTTGCCACTCTGAGGGCTTCAGCATCTAATATTGGGTCAATAGATCTGACAATCTTAAAGTTTGACAGCGACCCATCTTTTTCTACTATAAAACTCACGATGACGCGCCCTTCTATTTTCTTTTTCTGCGCTTCTACGGGATATTTCATGTTTGTTGCCAAAAAGTCCATTAAAGCTGGTATGCCCCCTTCGTACTTGGGCATCACTGATGGTACCGTATACACTTTATCGGCATTATCTTTTGCTGTACCAACTTTCTTCTGTTTTTTGACCGGTGTCCGTTTCTTTTTGGGTTGCTGTGGTAGCGTGTACCGCAAAACTTTCACGGCATCTTTCTTCACAATAGTGGGTTGTTCACTGATAGAGCGTGCGATACTCTCTATGTTGCTCGCTGCGAGGAGTGCGGCTACGAGCGGAAGGAAAAACAAGTATTTAATCTTTCCTACGGGTTTTGTTCTGCGTTTGTTCATCATCTTGATTCTTTTTTTTAATGGTAAAACATTGAAGTTATTTGAAATTGTAGCTACATTCTTTTGATACGACAATCCTAAGAGGTGGTACTGGTAGGTTTTAGAGTTGATTCCATTTGCCACCACTCGATGATCTGCCAAATATTCTATGTTCATTCTCACCTCTCGTCTCAACAACCATGCGAAAGGATTCATCCAACATGCGATGGTAAAGAGTTCGGAACAAATGACATCTATCGAATGCCATTGTCTGGCATGTGTCTGCTCGTGCACCAATATCTCGTGCAGTTGAATAGGCGTTTGTGCGTCGGGATTTACAAATATCCATTGGAAAAAGGAGAACGGACTGCCTTTGCCCTTGATGATATGTACCTTGCAACCGTCTATCTCGCGCGTTTTGGTGCGGATAATCATGGCCACAATCATGCCTACTTGCACCAACATCCGAAGTAAGAGTACCGCTACCCCACCTATATATATCCATTGCGCCACGTTCATCCAAGTCAACTCGGTCTTCTCTGCTCCGACAGTTAGCTCAGGAAGCACTACTTGCCGGTACGTTAATGCCATTCCTTGAGAGGTTTCAGCGGTCATGAGCCAATTGGTTGTTGGCATCAATGGAACCAAGAAGGCGACGGCATAAATGCCTAAAAAAGACCTCTTCTCCAGCCAAAGAACGTGTCTTTGGCACAAAACATCTGATAAAAGCCATACAACAGTATGAGGGCTATGTTCACTTTGACGAGATAGATAAGCATAATCTGTATTTTTTAAGTGTGCGTGTTCAAATCTATTATTTTCTAACCAGCGATAGGGAAAGGTACTTATTCGTTACCCTTCTCAATTTGGTCAATGATGTCTTGCAAGTCTTCAGAAGACAGTTTCTCTTCTTTCGCAAAGAAAGACACCATGTCCTTGAACGAGTTACTAAAATAATCACGAACAAAACGCGACATACAGTGCTGTTTGTACTTCTCTTCTGGAATGGCAGGAGAGTAAACATAGGTATTCCCTCGCTGCTCTTGATTTACAAAGTTTTTGCGCTTGAGGTTGTTCACCACCGAAGCAACTGTGGTGTATGGCGGTGGAGGCGTGCCCAGTTCACCCAATATTTGCTTTACCGTACAACTTCCTAATTGCCATATACGTTGCATGACCTCTTCTTCTTGTACTGTCAATTTTTCCATATTCATCTTCTTGCGTATTATCAACCTAAATAATAAGCAACTGACTGATGTCAGCCCATCGATTGCTTATCACTCGCAAATCTACGAACTTTTCGTAATAATGTCAAGTATTTCTTTGTTAATAAATTATAAATATTTACCAAAAGTGATTGTTTGTAATATTATTACGAATATCTCGTAATGCTAATTTTTACACAAAATAGTACTCGTTAGGCTACTATTGGGCTCATTGAATACATCAA
>URFI01000011.1 GCA_900547085.1 uncultured Prevotella sp. | reverse complement strand
ATTCACAAATATTGGTATATTCACATGTTTATCATCATGAAACAATTTACAAAGGATTTCTTTATTTCTCGCTACTGCCAGTGTCTTTTCTGATTGAATGCAGAGCACAATTTTATTTTCATCAAATAACGTTCTGTAGCAATTTAATACATCTATCTCAAGATCAGTCAATGGCATTATGTATTGGATACTTTCTTTCTTCGAAATTTTTAAAAGAGATTTAACATATTTTTCCTCTTCCGTTGCTAAGGGAACTTGATAAACCTTGTTACAATCCTTTGACACAGCATGCCAAATTGATGGATAAATATCGCAACCAATTACTTTATGACCTGCTTGCCTCAATGTGTTTACAACACAATCGGCAGAAAAAGAACCAATAGCTGTAATCAATATATTCATTATAAGTTTAATTCTAAATATTCTCTTTGGAAATTTCCTATTTTATCTGATTTGTACATTATGAATCCAACAGATTTATAAACGTGAAGTGCGACAGGATTAACCGTATCACATATTAATTTTTTCATCCCACACATTTTGCAATATTTAATTGCATCTGTAAGCATTTGCTTTGCATACCCTTTTCCTCTCGCTTCTTTTAATGTTGATAAAATAGAAATATAAGCTGTATGATTAACTAAATCATTTGCATAACCTCCCAATAAGCCTTCTATATGTCCGTGATTTACACAAATAACAAAACCGTATTTTAATAATTTAGTGCTAAAACTAACTAAATCAACCTTATTACTAAGTGGTATATAGAAATCCTCATCGACCGACCTTAAATATTCAATCAACAGTTTTTGATCCTCTTCGCAATCTTTTAGAAAACTCATTTATCTATCATTTATAGTTGACAGCAAGTTGAAAACACCACCAGTATTAAGGAAACAAATATTTTTCCCTTTGTATCGTTGTCTGTTTTTAGAGATTTCTTTGGTCATTCCCCAAAAGGCTTTTCCTGAATAAGTAGGGTCTATTATCATTCCTTCATGAGAAATACATTCCTTTATTATGTCCATCAACTCTTCATTATATTGAGAATATCCCCCACATAGATAGTTGTCAGAGAATTCCAAATTTTGAAAATTAATATTTTGGTTCAAGTAAGAACCAATAATATCTGCATCTTCTTCCAATACATCTTTTTCCACCTCCCATGATCTTGCAGTAGAAATCGCATGAACCACTGCTTCAGGATAAAATTGCTGCATTCCCGCACAGATACCTGTTAATGTTGTTCCTGTTCCACAAGCCAAAAAAATATGGTTTATATCAGCTTTTTGTTCTTTAAGTTCTTTCACTGCATCGTAATAGGCGAATATTCCTTCCAAAGACTTCCCGCCGCCATATATATATTTAACTTTATAACCTTGTCTTTTATATTTTTCTATTACATGCTGAATCATCTGAGCAACAACATTTTTTTCACACCTACTTTTACGAATACTTGCCAAATTACACATATAATAGTTCAACGAGGTTTGGAATTGAATCGGCTCATCGGTGTACTCTACTAAATGCATTAATATTCCCAATCGTGCACACATTAAAGCACATGCTCTGTTGAAGTTAGAATTTGGACCACCTGCCGTTACTATAACATCACAATTTTCTGGGCTAACCTCAGATAAAATATATTGTAACATTCTTGCTTTGTTTCCACCCCCAGCCTCATCAAATAGATCATCCCTCTTTGCAAATAGATGAGTTCTATATTTGTTTGAGTAATAAGCTAATTCCGTTATTTTTGTACTATTAAACGCAAGATGTTTCATCTATTCTATAATTCTATAATGCAATTTATGATTTTTATGTCAATGTATTCATGTTATTTAATATACAAAATATTGACACACTATCCATATATCGTTGAGACTAATTAATATCAAAAAAGTAACATTTCATTCATGAATTTTTCAGTAATTTATGCTAATTGTTATCATCTGTTTTTTTATTATGTCAAAACATATCATTTTAAAATACAATCTAACACCCTATTGACATCTTCATTCTCCAATAATAAATGGTGCATAGGTAAACAAATCACGCTCTCCGCCATTTCTGTAGCCTGTGGTAAATTTTCCGGCTTAGCACTTTCGAGCCCACGATAAGTAGAAAATTCACTGATAAGCGGGTAGAAGTAACGACGCCCCCATACATTTTTCATACGCATCTTTTCATACAGCTCATCACGTGTCATGCCGTATTTCTCCGCATCCACAAAAATGGGGAAATAAGAATAGTTGTGCTTCACGCCTGGCATATCGTCCCAAAAAGTGATGCCCTCAACACTGCGCAAGGCATCACGATAAGCCATGGCCACTTTTTTTCGGGCTGCAATGGCAGCATCCACTTGCTTGAGATTAAGTAATCCGTATGCCGAGCGCACCTCATCCATTTTGCTGTTAATACCGGGACCAATAACCTCTGTCTCACCAGCGAATCCAAAGTTCTTCAAATAGTCAATGCGTTGTTTCGTCTTTACATCATGCATAATCATGGCTCCGCCTTCGATGGTGTTAAAAACCTTAGTGGCATGAAAACTTAACGTGCTCATATCACCCGCATTCAAAATGCTCTCGCCATTGACCTCTACACCAAAAGCATGCGCAGCGTCGTAAATTACTTTTAACCCGTATTTATCAGCTATGGCCTGTATGGCATCTACATCACAAGGCTTACCATAGACATGAACGGGAAGAATGGCTGTAGTTTTGGGGGTAATGGCCGCTTCGATCTTGTTTGGGTCGAGATTCCCAGTGCGCGGGTCAATGTCTACAAAAACTGGTTTAATACCGTTCCACCAAAGCGCATGGGTGGTAGCCACAAAACTATATGGTGTCGTGATAACTTCGCCTGTGATACGTAAAGCCTGTAATGCCGTGAGCAAAGGAAGGGTGCCGTTAGTAAACAAACTGACATAAGGCACTTTTAAGTATTCACCCAACGCTGCTTCAAGTTTCTTATGGAAGGAACCATTATTCGTAATCCATTTACTGTCCCAGATTTCTTTTAACAATCCATGAAACTCATCAAGGTCTGGTAGCAATGGTGACGTGACAGTAATAATATTTTTATCCATTGTATTGTAGTATTGTAATTTCTTAAAATAGAGAGTATTGTAATATAAACTGATTACAGGTATTTTTAACTTCTTTACCACGACTTAAGCCCTGTACTATACGGCTTTCACGGCTCTGTTTGTCGATACCTAGTCAAAGTATTTTGGAGCCTTAACTTCTTCGTTTTCTTTCACACGTCTTCATATCCCTACAGTCCGCCACAATCTTCTTCGGGGTAGATTCCGTTGCCAGCGGTGCACCCCAGCTATGTTCAGCATACGACGGTATGGCCTTTCAGCGAAACTATTATATCTTGCTGTTGCCAGTTGAATATCGGATTGTGCTGTGGTAGCTCTTCAATTTTACCGTTGAGGCTATCTGAAATCAATGTATCTTCAACTTTGTAAATTGAAAAAAAATCATTCCCAATCGTCAAAGTCATCTTCGTCCAGAAACATAAACTTTTTGGCGCAAGCATCATGAGCATCTCCTTCATCGTTGTTACCGTTTATATCGACACCATCAGCTTGAATGGTTATATGTTTCTTAGGGGATGTGTTTAAAAGAGTGTATGAAGCCTCGTCCAAATGAATGGTCGTCAGTTCAGGAGCGGTATATTGTTGATGTTTCATGATTATTAAAGAATGAGTTGGTGAATGGGGTTTGTCTTGCTCCTCACCTTTTCATTATTTTCTTCCCACCCATCACATACACACCTGCTGGCAAGTGATGGATGTCCGCTCCTACATCTACACCTTGTAAATTGTAAATATGCTGGCTGTTTGTTGAAGGATATACCGGCGATTGTATTCCAGTCACCGTTTCGCTGTCACAATCAATGGCATACGTTATTTGCTTGGCCGAAGTGCTGTTTTGTTCGTTAATTTTGAAGTAGGCCCGCATGCCATACATTTCGTTCACCTTATCAGATTTAGGTTTGGCAAGGTTGCCATTAGCCAACAAGAACAAGTCGGAGCCATCGACACTTAATTTTACCGGGTCGAATGTACCGACGAAAGCATATTGCTTTGTTTCATCTTGAACCGTCTGCGGCATGGCGTCCTTTTTATAAACTACGTTTGAGAAGATAGGATTTTTGACCTTAACCGCAGGCTTGATGAGATAAGGAACACCAGCTTCAATCGCATCAGCATTCTTAAACTTCAACACGTTGTTTCCAACCTTCTGAGTAAACTCTCGCAATGCGCAATTCTCTCCCATTGCCTCTGTTAACGCTTCCTTGCTCACATCAAACGGCAAACAGATGGTATTCCAATGTGTAGATGCGAACGTGCGCTGCACTTGGTAAGAATAAGTGTCTCCAAGTTTAATGTGTTGCGAAGACAGCGCAACAATATCTGACAATCGAGAGATAACTTCTATGTAATAAATACACATTGCTTGTTTCAAACTCTCATCATATTCCATCAGCACTTCGACTTTGCCACTTGCACTTTTTACAGAAAAACCTAGAACACGTATATCTGCATTTTTGGCCACTTTTTTAGATTCTACTAGTTTGTTGTCTATCGACAAACTCACGGTATAGGGGGCCTTGGAATCTGTACAAACAAGTATGGTATCGACACTGTCAAATTCATTACAACTAGTTAAAACAGTTTTGGTGACGGACCAACTGGATGTTCCGATGTGTAACATGCTTTTCTTATTCATGTTATCTCCATTTTTCCCATCCGTTTCAAGAATCCATTGATGACCGTTTTGCTCTTCAGATGTATATTTTTTTAAAACACCTTCTTTGGCATTCTTTCCCCATCCTCTAAACATGTCAGAAAGCATAAATCTCTGGGCATACAGGCAAGGTGTCACGAAAAATAACAATGAGAGGCATATCAGCCAACGAAAAGTGAGTGTTTTCATCGTATACTTATTATCTTTAACAAGCGTTTTCGATAACTCATCATACAACCTTCAATCCCGCTTGAATATATCTCGAGTATATACCTTCTCTTCCACATCATCCAAACAACTATCGTATCGATTAGCAACAATGGCTTGCGACTGTTGTTTGAAGACGCCCAAATCATTAACCACCCTACTGCCAAAGAAAGTGGTGCCGTCCTCGAGCGAAGGCTCGTAAACAATCACTTCGGCACCTTTGGCTTTAATGCGTTTCATTACACCTTGAATGCTGCTCTGCCTAAAGTTGTCACTGTTGCTCTTCATCGTGAGGCGGTAGATACCAATCACGCATTTTTTCTCTTTGGATGTATCAAAGGCACCTCGATTGAAATAATCGTAATAACCAGCTTTGTGCAAGACACGGTCAGCGATGAAGTCCTTGCGCGTGCGATTGCTCTGAACAATAGCTTCTATCAGATTCTCGGGAACATCCTCATAGTTGGCCAAAAGTTGTTTGGTGTCCTTAGGCAGACAATAACCTCCATAACCAAACGAGGGATTGTTGTAGAACGAGCCTATGCGTGGATCAAGTCCTACCCCCTGGATAATATCCTTGGTGGAGAGGTTTTTCATCTCGGCGTATGTATCCAGCTCATTGAAGAAACTCACGCGAAGTGCCAAATAGGTGTTGGCAAACAGTTTCACCGCCTCAGCCTCGGTGGTTCCCATGAACAGCGTGTCAATATTCTCTTTCATTGCGCCTTGCCGTAGCAGCGAGGCAAAATCGTGGGCTGCCTGTTCTAACTTTTCATTCCCCGCAGGTCGCCCCATGATGATTCTGCTGGGATAGAGATTATCATATAGAGCCTTACTTTCACGCAAGAACTCTGGGGCAAAGAGAATGTTTCCACAATTGTATTTCTCACTGACGCTTTCCGTATATCCTACAGGCACCGTACTCTTGATAACCATGATGGCATGAGGATTTACCTTCATCACCAACTCAATGACCTCTTCCACATGCGAGGTGTCGAAGAAGTTTTTCACGGGGTCGTAATTCGTTGGCGTTGCAATCACCACAAAGTCAGCCTGCTTATATGCGGCCTCGCCATCAAGGGTTGCTTGCAGATCCAGTTGTTTCTCGGCAAAGAACTTTTCTATGTATTCATCGCTAATAGGAGATTCCCTGCGGTTGATTTTGTCAACCTTCTCTTGCACCACGTCAACAGCCAAGACATGATGATGCTGACTGAGCAACGTGGCGATGCTTAAGCCTACATAGCCTGTGCCAGCTACGGCGATGGTTAATTGCTTGTCAACCTCATTCATCCTATTCGGTGTAATTCTCAATTAAAATTAAAACGACTGTCCGCCACACAGATGTAACCTATATATATAATAGGTGTAATCTTTATTGTTTACACCTTTATCCTTGCAGCGACTGTCTATACCAATCATATAACATTTGCACGCCGTCTTCAATTTCCACTTTGTGCGTCCAACCCAAAGAGTGCAGCTTCGACACATCGATAAGTTTGCGTGGGGTTCCATCGGGTTTGCTTTCATCCCACACAACGGTTCCCGTGAAGCCAACGGTTCGCACAATGAGTTCGGAAAGTTGCTTGATGGTCAGTTCCTTTCCCGTACCTATATTAATATGACAGTTGCGTATCTCGCCAAGAGAGGGAATAGCACCGCCACGTCCCTCGCTGTTGTTGCGGTTTACCTCACCATCGGTAGCAGTGCCGTAAAACACGCTCGAATACTTGTCTATGCCGATAATATCTTTAAAATCTACATTTAGTAGGATGTGTACCGAAGCATCTGCCATATCCTCACTCCAAAGAAACTCGCGCAGTGGCGAGCCTGTTCCCCAGAGGGTTACTCGATTATCTTCTATGCCATAAAAAGCCAATGCTTGCAAGATGCGTTCTTTACTACACGCGCCGTCAACATTGTCTTTTCCTATCTTTTCTGCCAAAGCCTTAACTGGATTAATCGGTCGCTTGTTCATGTCCACCCGAATGGCTTCCCAATTATCCTCATGAATCAGTTTTGCCAAATATATTTTGCGCATCATAGCAGGCATCACATGACTGTTCTCCAAGTGAAAGTTATCATTGGGACCATATAGATTGGTGGGCATCACCGCAATATAGTTCGTGCCATATTGCAGGTTATAGCTCTCGCACATCTTCAGTCCGGCAATCTTGGCAATGGCATATTCTTCGTTAGTGTACTCTAAAGGCGAAGTCAACAACACATCCTCTTTCATAGGCTGTGGTGCATTCTTTGGATAGATGCAGGTAGAACCCAAAAAGAGTAGTTTTTTCACACCATATTTATAAGCTGACGAAATCACGTTGCATTGCATCATCATGTTTTGCATGATGAAGTCGGCTCGGTACAAACTGTTCGCCATGATGCCTCCCACGAAGGCAGCGGCCAACACCACCGCATCAGGACGTTCCATTTTGAAAAAGTTATCAACGGCTTGCTGATTGGTTAAATCTAACTCGCTATGGCTGCGGCCTATCAGCTGGCTGTACCCCCTTACTTCAAGATTCTTCCAAATGGCAGAACCCACTAAGCCGTGATGCCCGGCGATGTATATCTTAGATGTTTTTGATAATGCCATGATGAATGGATAGTTTTGTTGATTTCCTAGGAACACTAGGAATCCTAGGAGTGCTGGGAAATCTAGGAATATTAGGTAATCTAGGAAAAATAGATAATCTAGAAAGAAAAAGCTGTTTTCCTTATTATTTCACATTCTTCAAATCAAACTCTGTCATCTTTTTGACCAATTCTTCAAACGAAGTTTGGCGAGGGTTCCAGCCCAATTTTTCTTTCGCTTTCGAGGGATCACCGAGCAACTGCTCTACGTCAGCTGGGCGGAAGTACTTGGGATCTACCTCCACAAGCACCTTTCCCGTCGCCTTATCAATGCCCTTCTCGTTCATTCCCTTATCACGCCATTCAAGTTCAATGCCCGCATGATGGAATGCTAAGGTAGCAAAATCGCGCACACTATAATATTCGCCTGTGGCAATGACGAAATCGTCAGGCTGCTCTTGCTGCAGCATCAACCACATACATTGCACATAATCGGGCGCATAACCCCAGTCGCGTCGAGCGTCTAAGTTACCAAGATACAGTTTGTCTTGTAACCCATGCGCTATACGTGCTGCGGCCAAGGTAATCTTGCGGGTCACAAAATTCTCCCCCCTCCGCTCACTTTCATGATTAAACAGAATGCCGTTGCAACAATACATGCCATAGCTTTCGCGATAATTCTTCATAATCCAAAAGCCATAGAGTTTGGCCACGGCATAGGGAGAACGCGGATAAAACGGCGTGGTTTCCTTCTGTGGCACTTCCTGTACCTTGCCAAACAGCTCTGACGTGCTGGCCTGATAGATGCGACAACTCTTTTCTAATCCGCAAATACGTACTGCTTCCAACAATCGAAGCACACCGATAGCATCAGTATCGGCTGTGTATTCGGGCACATCGAAACTCACTTTCACATGACTCTGTGCCGCCAGATTGTATATTTCTGTTGGATGAATCTCGCCAATGATTCTAATCAATGACGAAGAGTCGGTCATGTCAGCCCAATGCAGCTTCACCAACCGATCTTTCTTCATGTCGCGCACCCACTCGTCTAAATACAAGTGTTCGATACGACCCGTATTGAACGACGAGCTGCGACGCAGCAATCCATGCACTTCATATCCTTTATCAATGAGGAATTCGGCCAAATAACTGCCGTCCTGCCCGGTGATACCGGTGATTAAAGCTACTTTTGAACTTGTCATTATTCTTATCTTAATCAAACATGCTCAGCACCTTGTCTACAATCGGTGCCATGTCGTAATATTTATATTCTGCCAAACGCCCACCGAAGATGACGTTTTCCTCCTTGTCAGCCAACGCCTTGTAGCGGGCATACAGTTCGCTGTTGCGACTATCGTTCACGGGATAGTAGGGTTCCATGCCGGGTGCCCACTCCGTTGAATATTCACACGAGATGACAGTCTTGGGATTTTTATCCACATCCGTACCGAACATCTCGAAGTGCTTGTGCTCGATAATACGCGTGTAGGGCACCTCAGCCTCCGTGTAGTTCACCACCGCATTACCCTGGTAGTTGGCCGTGTTGAGCACCTCGGTTTCGAAACGCACGGTGCGATACTCAAGCTTGCCCAGAGCATATTCGAAATATTCATCGATTTTCCCGGTATATACAATCTTGTCGGCCACACCCTTCCACTTGTCCCGAACGTCAAAGAAGTCAGTGTTCACCTGGGTCTCAACACCATCCAACAGTCCGTCTATCAGCTTGTTATATCCTCCTATGGGAATGCCTTGATAGCGGTCGTTAAAATAGTTGTTGTCAAAAACCAACCTCACAGGCAACCGCTTGATGATGAATGCGGGTAGCTCGATACACTTCCTCCCCCACTGCTTCTCAGTATAGCCTTTGATGAGCCGTTCGTAGATGTCGCGACCGATGAGCACCAAGGCCTGCTCTTCCAAGTTGCGAGGCTCGTCAATGCCTTCGGCTTTCATCTTAGCCACAGCTTCGGCACGCTGCTCGTCAAGCTTAGCCTGCGCCTCTGCCGGAGTTGTGACGCCCCACATCTGATAAAACGTGTTCATATTGAACGGCAGATTGTAGAGCTGTCCCTTGTAGTTGGCCACCGGCGAATTGGTGTAGCGATTGAACTCCACGATGGAATTAACAAAATCCCACACCCGCTTGCTGTTCGTATGAAAGATGTGAGCGCCATACCGATGCACGTGAATGCCCTCCAGGTGTTCGCAATAAAGATTGCCGCCCAGGTGAGGCCGCTTGTCAATCACCAGACACTTCTTGCCTCGCTGGGTTGCCATGTGGGCGAACATACAGCCAAAGAGCCCTGCGCCAACAATGAGAAAATCATATTTTTGGGTGCTCAAAGCCATAATATACGTAAAAAGGGGGAAAGAGTGAGATCAAATGTATCATTGATTCTGCGCACGATACGCAGTGCCGACTGTAGGAATTCACCTGAAGTTTTCTATACAAAGGATGAATAGGTACACACTGCTGAAAAAGGAATTGAATGCTCTATAAAGCATAGAACGAAAAAGGATAAACCATCTTCTCCTCACCCATCCAGCTGACAGGCAAGCGCGCTTACTCTTCTCCGTTTCTCAACTCCACCGTAGGGCAATCATATCACCCGCAGAGCACTCAAAACATAGCGTATCTATTTCTGTGGGCAAAGTTAAATATTTTTCTTCAATACTGCAATTTTTACATCTATTATTGTAGGAATGAAAATCAGAAAGCAAAATACTTCGATGCCATCATTCAACACCCGTAGCCCAGTCCTTTACCTTATTTTCACCGCGGTCTATAGAGCGTCTTTTCCAAACTCATTGACTTTACCCTCCAAACCCATTGACATTGAACTCCAAACTCATTGACTTTGCACGCCAAACTCATTAACTTTGGAACGGTAGAAAAACGATGGAAACAGATGAAAACAAAAAGAAAAAAGTCCAAAATATTTGCTATCCTATCGAATTGTCCTATCTTTGTATCTCGAACTACAAATCCATCTCGAACAGATGCATCAAGAACAACTCACGAAAGAGAATCTACGAATCGTCTTCATGGGCACCCCAGAGTTTGCCGTAGGTTCGCTCCGCGCACTCGTGGAGGGAGGTTACAACGTTGTGGCCGTGGTCACACAACCCGACAAGCCTGTAGGTCGACATCACGACACATTACAGGCATCCGAGGTGAAGAAGTACGCCTTGGCGCAAGGATTGCCCGTTTTGCAGCCCCAGAAGATGAAAGACCCCGCCTTTGTGGAGCAGTTGGCTGGCTATAAAGCCGACCTTCAGGTGGTTGTGGCCTTTCGCATGCTGCCCGAGGTGGTGTGGGCCATGCCCCCACTGGGTACCTTTAACGTGCATGCGGCGCTCTTACCTCAGTATCGGGGGGCCGCACCCATCAACTGGGCCGTCATCAACGGTGAGACTACCACAGGGGTCACCACGTTCTTTCTGGACCATCAAATCGACACTGGGCGCATTATCCTGCAAAAATCGATGCCGATTCCCGACGATGCCGACGTGGAGTATGTCTACAATCACCTCATGGTGCTGGGGGCACAGCTATGCCTCGAAACCATTGACCAATTGATTGAGAACGGCGGAGAGATTGCGTCGACACCGCAAGAACACTATGCGGCGGACGAAGCCGAACTGCATCCGGCACCGAAAATCTTCAAGGAGACGTGCCAAATCAATTGGCATCAGCCGGCCAAACGGGTGTACGATTTCATCCGCGGACTAAGTCCGTATCCGGCTGCATGGACCATCGCCACTGATGGCAACGGCAAACAGCAGACGCTGAAGATTTACAAATCAAGCAAAACAAGCTTTGCGGCTGATGAAACACCGGGTACGATGTGGGTGGAAAACAAGAAACTGTATTTCGCAACCGAAGACAACTGGCTTGAAATCACTGAGCTGCAGATGGCTGGCAAGAAACGCATGAGGGCGAAAGACTTCCTAAATGGGTGGAGGGAATAAAGCCAATTAGGCCAATAAACCTAATTGGCCCAATTGGCCTAATTAGCCTAATTAGCCTAATAACCAGCAACCAGAGAATCTTAAAAACTTAAAAATCTCAAAAACTCACGAACTCAAAATGACCATACAAGAAGACATCAAGAACGCCATAGAGGTGATGAAACAGGGTGGCGTGATACTCTATCCCACCGACACCGTGTGGGGAATAGGTTGCGACGCAACCAATGCTGAAGCCGTGGCCAAAGTGTACAAAATCAAGAAGCGGGACGACTCGAAGGCACTCATCTGTCTGGTCGACTCCGATGCGCGCCTGCAACGCTATGTGAGGCAGGTACCCAATGTGGCTTGGGACTTGCTGGACGTGGCCGTGAAGCCAACGACCATCATCCTGGATGGTGCCATCAACCTGGCTCCCAACCTGATAGCAGAAGACGGAAGCATCGCACTGCGCATTACCAAAGAACCCTTTTCGCACGAACTGTGCTACCGTTTTCAGAAGGCTTTGGTAAGTACCAGCGCCAATGTCAGCGGTGAACCGGCAGCAGCCAACTATGGTGACATCAGTCAGGAGATACTCGATGCGGTTGACTATGTTTGCCATTCTCGCAGACAGGAGCACAAACCCCACACGCCCAGCAGCATCATTAAGCTGGCAGAAGATGGAGAAGTAACCATCATCAGAAAATAAAACACACGCTCTTGATATTTGTCGCCACGGCCACCCCCACACGTTTTCACGAGACAGGCGACAACAGGATAAACAATGCAACCAACAACCTATATCAACAAACTTCACAAGTGGAGACTAACACATCTGACCAATCGTCAGATGGCGACCATCCTGGCCTTTTTTATTGGTATCTTCGCCTCGGTAGCCGCCTATGTGTTGCACTTCATCATCAGACAGATACAGCATTTACTCACGGCCGGTTTCGATGCCACCACCTACAACTGGCTGTACCTACTGTTCCCCGTTATCGGCATTTACATCACATCACTCTTCGTGAGATATGTGGTGAAAGACAACATCTCGCACGGCATCACGCAGGTGCTGTATGCCATATCCACCAAGCAGTCAAGGCTGAAGGCGCACAACTGTTGGACATCGGTCATCTCATCGGCCATCACCATCGGCTTTGGCGGTTCGGTAGGTGCCGAGGCTCCCATCGTGCTGACGGGATCGGCGATAGGCAGTAACCTCGGACAGTTGTTCAAGATGGACAACAAGACACTGATGTTGCTCGTGGGTTGTGGCGCATCCGCCGCCATCGCAGGTATCTTTAAAGCGCCGATAGCCGGCCTGGTATTCACGTTGGAGGTACTCATGGTAGATCTCAGCATGGCTGCACTGCTGCCTATCCTCACCTCTACGGTCACGGCAACCGTCTTCACTTATATCTTCGTGGGTAACCGCTCGCTGTTCGATTTTACGCTCGACAGTGCTTGGAACATCGACCGCATACCGGCAAGTATCCTGCTGGGACTGTTCTGCGGCATGGTAAGCCTGTATTTCATCCGCATGATGAGCAAATGCGAAGGCTTGTTCGAACAACTCAAAGACTATCCATTCGCTAAACTTTTTTTAGGGGCTATCCTGCTGAGCTCACTGATATTCTTCTTTCCTTCACTATATGGTGAGGGCTACAATTCGCTGAATATCTTGCTCAATGGAAACACGGAAGCCGATTGGAACGCTGTAATGAACAACTCGTTGTTCGCAGGTAGTTCGGGCTTGCTGGTCATCTACATCGCTTTGGTGTTGCTCACCAAAATCTTTGCGACATCGGCTACCAACGGAGCGGGTGGCGTAGGAGGAACCTTTGCGCCATCCCTGTTCGTCGGAGGGTTCGGCGGTTTTCTCTTTGCGCGTGTGTGGAACATGAATCAGGTGGGAACCTACATCCCCGAAAAGAACTTCACCCTGCTGGGAATGGCTGGGGTGATGGCTGGGGTGATGCATGCCCCTTTGACCGGAGTATTCCTCATTGCCGAACTCACGGGCGGCTATTCGCTGTTCTTACCGCTCATCATGGTGAGCATTGTATCGGTGATGGTCATCAGCATCTTCGAGCCCCACAGCATTTATGCCATGCGTCTGGCACGCCAAGGTAGGCTGCTCACCCATCATACAGACAGGTCAATCCTAACGCTCATGAGCCTGGATAGCGTGATTGACAACAACTATACGACCGTTGACCCAGACATGCCGTTAGGGAAGTTGGTGAGTGTGATTAGCAGGAGTCACACCAGTTTCATCCCTGTCGTGAACACGGCAGGCATCTTACTGGGCATCATTGACATTAACAAGATTAGGCATGTGATGTTCAGAACCGAACTGTATCACCGCTTCACCGTGCAGCAAATCTTGATACCCCCGAAAGCTACACTGGGTATCAAAGACTCGATGGAAGAGGTGATGGAGAAGTTTGACAAGACCAACGCCGACTATTTGCCAGTGGTTGACGTGAACGGACAGCTTACTGGCTTTATAGAACGCACCCGACTGTATTCCATGTACCGCAAGACGGTGGCCGACTTTTCGGCAGAGTGATTAAAAGTAAATGGCAAACACGAAAGCGGATGGTTTCTCCATGCCTCATGTTCGCCACAATTTTACAGCAGCGTTGCGCCTGTGATTCACGCCAATGACGCTGAAAATGAATGTTGCTTGTTGGGGGTAACCCTATTTATTTACCTTGACTATCTTTGTGGGTTGTTGTTCTTTGTTTCGTCTGTTGGTCACGGTGACCACTGCTTGTGCCAGGTTGATAAAGGCCTGTCCTGTCATCGTATCAGTGTGAACAGCCGACGGTTCGCCACCATCACCATTCTCACAGATGCTCTGCACGATGGGAATCTGCGCCAACAACGGCAGTTTCATCTCGTCTGCCAGGTTCTTGCAGCCATCCTTTCCAAAGATGAAATATTTGTTCTCTGGCAGTTCAGCGGGTGTGAACCAAGCCATATTTTCCACCAATCCCAGAATCGGCACGTTCACTTTGTCGTTCTGGTACATATCAATGCCCTTCCTAGCATCAGCCAAAGCCACCTTCTGCGGCGTGCTCACGATGACTGCTCCTGTGATAGCAAGCGTTTGGAGCAATGTTAAATGAATGTCGCTTGTACCTGGTGGCGTGTCAAGGATGAAGTAATCCAGCTCGCCCCAATCAGCATCGGCAATCAATTGCTTCAACGCATTCGACGCCATGCTGCCTCGCCAGAGCGTTGCGGTCTGGGGATTGACGAAGAAACCCACGCTCAACAACTTCACACCATATTTCTCTATCGGCACAATAAGTTGTCTGCCCTCTTTCTCGATGGCGTAAACGCGTTCGTTTTCTACACCGAACATCTTGGGCATGGATGGTCCGAAGATGTCAGCATCCAATAATCCCACCTTGTAACCCAGCTGTGCCAAGGCTATAGCCAGATTGGAAGAGATGGTCGACTTGCCCACTCCACCTTTGCCGGAACTCACCGCAATGATGTTCTTCACTTGCGGAAGCAACTTGTCTACCTCTGGTCTTGGTGCGGTTTTGAACTCGGTTTTGATATTCACCTCAACCTCTTTTCCCACATGAAAGTGGATGGCAGCCTCGGCAGCCTTGAGCGTTGACCGCAGAAAAGGATCGGTTTCACGGGGAAATACCAAGGTAAATTCCACCTTCATCCCATCGATTCGGATGTCATCTGCCAGCATGTCGCTCTCAATGAGGTTCTTCTTGGTTCCGGGATACATCACCGTTGCCAATGCTTCAGTAATTAGTTTTGGATATAAAGTCATCTTCTCATGTTTTGTATTTAGCGTTGTCATCTCTTCTTTTTGGAGGGATTTTTCAATTGATTGATTACAGGTTCATGCCCTGTCGATGCAACACAGATTTTTCATCTGATTTTGTTTTTGATGGGTTCTACTTACCAGTAGCCTTGCCACTGCGCTTGCTACGGTGGTAACTGCGATAGTCGTCGAGCGGTATTTCTACGTCGGGCTCTTCCAACTGGCCTTCACGCGGCAGTCGGAATTTGATGTACTTGATGTTCAATCCTCGCTCCATCCACATACTTTCATAATACGTCTGGATGGACAAGATGCGCCGGGTGGCCTCGTCAACGTCAGCGGTGTGATACAGGTCGGCTGTCTTTTGGAGCAACGGCAGCTGGTTTTTCTCCACCATGAGCGACGTGTAAGTGAACAAAAAGTTAGAGTCGGTCTTGAGATGCACCACCCCACCGTCCACTAAGAAACGGCGATAGCGGTTCATGAAAAAGGTGCTGGAGAGCCGTTTTCTGGCATTCTTCATCTGCGGATCAGAGAAAGTGAGCCATATTTCCCTCACCTCATCCGGGGCAAAAAAGCGGTCAATCATCTCGATGTTCGTGCGCAGAAAAGCCACATTGTCCAACCCTTCCGCCAAAGCCTGCTTGGCTCCGGTCCACATGCGCGCGCCCTTGATGTCCACGCCAATGAAGTTCACGTCGGGGAAAAGTCTGGCCAGCCCCACGGTATACTCACCCTTACCACATCCCAGTTCCAGCACAATGGGATGATTGTTCTTAAAATAATCGTCGCACCAGTGACCTTTCATATCGAAAGGAACGTTCTCAAGTACAGAAAAGGGATATTGAAAGACATTCTTGAATGTCTCCATTTCAGCAAATTTCTCTAATTTTCCTTTGCCCATAAAGTGTTTTTTGTGTTTGCAAAGATAATCAATTATTTATTTTCAGCCAAACCCACATAGGCTTTAATCGGCCGAAATATCATCCCTTCTCACACACGTTTCGTCATCTTCGATTCTCATCTTTGAAACATACGCAAAAGATACAAAGGAATCTTTGTAATTAATTGATTTTCATAAACTATCGTTTGATCTTCCAAAGTCAATGAGTTTGGAGGTCAAAGTCAATGGGATTACAAGACAAAGTCAATGGGTTTGGAGGGTAAAGTCAAAGAGATTGGATATGACTTCCATAACACATCATATTTGTGTGATGAAAAACCAACAGTTATGAACATAAAAGGGCGACTTTCATGCCGCCCCTAAACAGAAAAGAGCGACAAGAATGCCGCTCTTCTATATTATCCACTATTACTCTATCACCACGGTAGTCCAGCCATGAATGTCTGGCTCCGTGCCATACTGTACACCACGCAACTTGTTGTACAGCTTTGTGGAGATAGGGCCAGGTTTGTCACCAAAGTCATAACGTTTGCCCGTATCGAGGTCGTCGAGGTAGCTGATGGGGCTGATGACGGCAGCTGTTCCGCAGGCTCCGGCTTCCTCAAATGTTTCCAACTCTTCTTCGGGAATGGGACGATGTTCCACCTTCAGTCCCATGTCTTCGGCCAACTGCATGAGGCTCTTGTTGGTGATGGAGGGCAGGATGCTGGTCGACTTGGGCGTGATATATGTGTTGTTCTTAATGCCGAAGAAGTTTGCAGCCCCACATTCGTCGATGTATTTCTTCTCTTTGGCATCGAGATAAAACTCACTAGCATACCCTTTTTCGTGGGCGATGCTGTGTGCGTAGAGCGATGCGGCATAGTTGCCACCCACCTTGTACTTACCTGTTCCCAGAGGAGCCGAGCGGTCGTAGCCGCGCATGATGACGTATGGGTTGCTGGAAAATCCACCTTTGAAATAAGGTCCCACAGGGGTGACAAAGATGATGAATGCGTATTCGCGCGCCGCACCCACGCCAACCTGCGCCGAAGTGCCGATGAGCAGCGGACGAATGTATAGCGTAGCTCCGCTCTCGTATGGTGGTATGTACGCTTGGTTGAGCCTCACCACCATCTTAACCATCTCTTCAAAACGCTCGATAGGCAGCTCAGGCATCACGATTCCGCGGCAAGTACTCTGCAAACGAGCCGCGTTCTCGTTCATTCTGAACACGCGTATCTTCCCATCCGGACAGCGATAGGCCTTCAAACCCTCGAAAGCCTCTTGTCCATAGTGCAGGCAAGCAGCGGCCATGTGCATATTGAGGTACTCGTCGGAGCAGACTTCAATCTCGCCCCATTGACCGTCACGATAGTAGCAACGCACGTTATAGTCGGTCTTCACGTAACCGAAGGACAGGTTAGCCCAATCAATATTTTTCATCATCTTGTCTGTTTAAAAGGTTTATAATCACATCATGTGTTTCGCAAAAATAGGCAAAATATCGCGCAAGCACAACGATTGTAACATATTTTTTGCAGTGCTGAACACACTTAATCCTCTTCCAAAATCTTCTTAATGTCAGCATCTACCTTTGTCAGACGCGCCTTACAAAGTTTGATGAGCTTTTGAGCGTTCTTCAGTTCGGTGGTCAATTCGTCGATGTCGAGCTCCTCGTTTTCCATTCGCTGCACAATGTTTTCCAGCTGCCGAACAGCTTCTTCATAGTTTATTTCTTTGGTCATATTATTTAATGATTGATTTGAATGTTCCATTCTCCACGCGCGTTTCTATCTCGTCGCCCGTCTTCAACTCGCCGGCATGGCGCACCGCGCGTCCTTGGTGCAGCGTGATGCTGTAGCCACGGCTTAGAAGCAGTTGGGGATCCAGCGACTTGCATCGCTGTTGAAGCATGTCCAAGCGATGCCCTTCCGTCACGATTTTGCGCTCAGCCATCGGTTTCAAACTGTTTGAAAGTACTTGGACGTGATGCTGAGCATCAGAGATTTTGCGGGAAGCTCGGGCGGTGAGTTGCAAAAAACATTGTTGCAAACGCTCTTCCTGCCGCACCCTGACATGCGAGAAAAGTACCGGTATTTTGCTCGATACGCGCACGAATCGATTCTTCTGTTGTTCCATGCAGTGTCTCACGATTTGCACCATCTCACTTTGCGCATCGTTTATCCGAGCCAAAGTGTCAGCCAGGTTATCGATGAGATACGCCGCCGCTGCCGTAGGGGTTTTGACCCGACGGAACGAAACCATGTCCAACACACTCTCATCACGCTCATGTCCAATTCCAGTGATGATGGGCAAGGGGAAATTGGCCACGTTCTCGGCCAGCGAAAGCGTGTCGAAACCACTCAAATCGCTAGTTGCTCCGCCGCCACGGATGATGACCACCACATCAAAGTCATCGACTTGCGCATTGATGTGGTTCAAGGCTTCGATGATGGTGGATTCCACTCGTTCGCCTTGCATGACGGCAGGGAAGAGCTGAACCTCAAAGTTGAACCCCTGCTCGCAATCTTTTAACTGACGTAAAAAGTCGCCATAGCCGGCCGCCTGCTCACTGGAAATGACGGCAACGCGGCGCGTAAACATGGATAGGTGCAAGTCTTTTTGCAGGTCGAACACCCCTTCGGCCTTCAAACGAGCAATGATTTCCAAGCGCTTGCGGGCCATGTCGCCCATGGTGTACACGGGGTCTATGTCGGTAACAATCCAAGAAAAGCCGTAAGCCTCGTGGAAATTGGCGTACACCTTCAGCAATACCTTCATGCCAGCGCGCAGCACTTGTCCAGTTGTGCGTTCAAAGTAAGGGCGCATCAGCATCCACTTGTTCTTCCAACATTTGGCCGATGCCTTGGCCACGGGCGTGTTGGTTCGCTCATCTTTCTGCACCAGTTCCATGTAACAGTGCCCCCTTACCTCGCGCACCTCAGACAATTCGGCCTCCACCCAATATTCATCTGGCATGGTGGTTTGGAGGGTTTCGCGCACCAGTTCGTTGAGTTCGTATAAAGAAAGAGCCTGCTTCATCATCTGATTGCTATTGTGACTAAGATGCACAAAAATACAATTTTAATTTCAAAGATAACTGATAAAATAAGGAAAAGGATTCTTTATCCTTGGTTCAGACTATGATGAACCAGAAGTTTTTTGTACATTTGCAAAGATAAACATGGAGATTTTTGAATGGGTAATAAAGCAGCAACATTAGAATTAGGAACCAAACCTGTTGGCGCACTACTGATGCAATACGCCATGCCGGCCGTGATTGCCATGACGGCATCATCGCTATATAATATGATAGATCGCATTTTCATCGGTCAGGTGGTGGGTCCGTTGGCAATTTCAGGATTAGCAATTACCTTTCCACTCATGAACTTGTCTGCTGCTTTTGGTGCTGCTGTAGGTGTAGGATCGTCTACTGCTATTTCTGTGAAGTTGGGACAGAAGGACTACGATATTGCCGAGAATGTATTGGGAAACTCTGTTACATTAAATATTATTATAGGACTTGCTTTCGGAATTATTTGTTTACTCTTTTTAGATCCCATTATCCTATTCTTCGGTGCCAGCGAAAATACCTTGCCTTATGCACGAGACTATATGGAAATTATCTTAATTGGTAACATCATATCTCACATGTATTTTGGCATGAACAACGTGCTGCGTGCTGCCAGCAAACCCAACCAAGCCATGTACGCCACCATGTTTACGGTGGTCATGAATGCTATTTTGGACGCAATCTTCATTCTTTGGTGGGGCTGGGGTATTCGAGGAGCCGCTTTTGCAACGATTATTTCACAAGCCATGGCATTGGTTTGGCAGCTCAAGTTGTTTAGCAACCCCAATGAGTTGTTACATCTAAAAAGAGGTATCTATCGCCTCAAGTCCGATTTGGTGAAAAATATCATCGGCATTGGCATCTCTCCTTTCTTGATGAACGCTTGCGCTTGTATCATTGTTATCTTCATGAACAATCAGTTTGTGCGCTATGGAGGTGACATGGCAGTAGGAGCTTATGGCATCGCCAATAGTATCGGCGTGGTTTTCATCATGTTCGTCATGGGCATCAATCAAGGAATGCAGCCTATTGCTGGCTACAATTACGGTGCTATGCAGCTCGATCGGGTGATGAGGGTTTTAGAGTTATCTATTATAGCTGCCACGGTTATCATGACCGTTGGTTGGGCTATCGCCATGTTTATACCGTATTATTGTGTGCGTCTCTTTACAAACGACCCGACACTCATTGCGATGTCTATCAAGGGAACACGCATTGACCTGCTGATGTTCCCTGTTGTCGGGGCACAGATGGTGATTACCAACTTCTTTCAATGTATCGGAAAAGTAAAAATTAGCATTTTCTTGTCTTTATCCAGACAGCTACTTTTCCTGTTACCTCTGTTAGCTATCTTACCTCCCATGTTTGGAATAGATGGCGTATGGGGTGCTTTGCCTGCATCAGACCTTGTGGCGGTGATTGTAGCGGTGATAATGATGACGATTTATATGAAGAAATTCAAAATACAACATAAAGAATCTACCAATGGAAAACAAGGACAAACTGATTATTAATATTGGGCGCCAAGTGGGTAGTGGTGGACGCATTATCGCCAAACTGCTTGCCGATGAGTTTGGATGTCAGTTTTATGACAAAGAGATACTCAATTTAGCTGCTAAAGAAAGTGGGTTCAGTGAGAAGTTTTTTGAGCAGAATGATGAGCAACGAGGATTCATTCAAACCTTATTCAGCATGCACGCTCCGCTCATCAGTGATAATAATTTTTACAACAATAAATTCTCACAAGATGGCTTGTTTCAGTTTCAAAGCGAAGCCATTACTAAG